>DAOVOU010000221.1 GCA_030629475.1 Desulfobacterales bacterium
CGTGTTCTGGACAGACGATCTCTAAGTCTGACAAAAAAACCTTGTTCTGGCGCCCGGGGTACTGGCGTTTCTTCATCGGGTTTTTCTGTTCCGCCTGCCTCTGGGGCCTTTTCTACCCGTTCAGCCGCCAAGTCTTCTTGGGCTATTTTTTCCCGGGCCTTATCGGTTTTCTTTTTCCTTTTAAACCATTTCAGAACCATGATGATAAAAGTTTAGTAATAGTTCACCGCAGAGGCGCGGAGACCGCTGAGTTTACGTTTTTTTTGTTTTCCGCTGAGAGGGCGGTAATGTTCTCAAGCCGCCAGGCGCAAAACAAAAAGCCTCATTCGCCTGCGGACTACTCATTTAATTCGTTTACAATTCTACTATGCCATCCCGTATAACGGGACATGTCAAGATTTTGCACAAAGTGCTGCAAATCTTTTCTCTTGCCGGCCTGTCACCGGCAAGAGAAAAAATTTTCCTCTCTGCGCTCTCTGCGTCTCTGCGGTGGACAGTTACCTATTTTTCCATGTTGATTGAGACAAGTTTCGAAATTCCCTTGTCCTCCATGGTCACACCAAAAAGGGCGTTTGCAACCTCCATGGTATGCTTGTTATGTGTAACCATGATGACTTGAGAGTCTTTTCCTATTTGCCGAAGAAGGTCGTTAAAGCGATGCGCGTTTGCATCATCTAAGGGGGCATCAATTTCGTCAAAAACGCAAAACGCACTCGGCTTGATCAAAAAGAGTGAAAAGACAAGGGCAATAGCCGCCAGGGCCTTTTCGCCGCCGGAAAGCAGACTCATGCGGGTCAGTTTTTTTCCAGGGGGATGAACGAAAAAAAAGACGCCCGATTCCAGAGGTTTTTTTGGGTCCGTGAGTACGAGCCTGGCCGTACCGCCCTCAAATAGCCCGGGAAAGACATCTTGCAGTTTTTCATTGACAGCCCTGAAGGTTTTCATGAACTGTTTCAAAGACACCCGGTTGATTTTGCGAATGACTCGACGCAGGGCCTCTATGGACCCGACCAGGTCATCCCTCTGTTGAGTGAGAAATCGGTATCGTTCCTCCAGGGTTTCATATTCCTGGATGGCAGCAAGGTTTACGTCACCCATTCTGGCAATCTGTTCACGGTAGCGTGCCAGCGATGCTTCTATTTCTTCCACTGAAAGTCCCCCGGTGTCGTCCTTGTGATCTGAACTTTCGATGTCCCGGTGGTAGCTTTCCTGAATGCGACTTACAAGATGTTCACGCCGCATCCCCCGTTCGGCCTGCTTTAGTTCGAGCTGCTGTGTCTTCTGCAAGGCTTGTTGTTGGGCGCTTCTAACATCAGAGAGTGCCCTGTCATTTTTTTCCAGTATCCCTTCAATTGTCTGGTACTCGGCTTCCATCTCGACTAAGACCTCTTCCAGCGTCTTCAGCTCTGCATACAGACGGGAAATCTCGTCCCGATCCCTTGCCAGCCGCTGCTCAACGGCTATCTTGTCTTGTTCTCTTTGCTTGAGCTGCGTGGTCATGTAGCTCAATTTCCCCTGGGCCTCATCTTGAAAGTTTCTCAAGCGTCGCAGGGTATTTTGGGCGTTGTCATGTTCTGCCTTCAGTTTCGTCAATTCCAGCCTCATCCCCATGACCTTTTGGCTGAAGGATTCCAGGCTTTCCGAGACTTTTTTGATCTCTGCGCTTTTTTGTGCGATGGCGGATTCTGTTGTCTGAATCCCATGGGAGAGCTCGGATAAGACCTCCTCGTACCCCGAGAGTTCACGGTCCATGTCTGTTTTCTCCCCTTTGATTTGCTGTGCCTCAAGATCTAATATTTTCAGCCGATGCTGGGCATGCTTGAACTCTTCCCGGAGGCGGTAAAGCTCTTTTTCGAGGTCCATCTCTTCCTGGCTTTTCTGGCGCTGGATTTGTCGGGCCTTTTGAATATCTGTTTCCAACGCAATGGTTTCAGCTTCCAATCGTTCCTGTTTGGATTTTGCCGCTGCAGTCGAGGTCTCCAGTTGCAAAAGCTGTCTGCCCAGTTCCCTGATTTCTCTCTTCTTGGCCAGGATGCCGGAAGCCGTATTGCCAGAACTCCCGCCTGTGAGGATGCCCTGAGAGCAAACACGCTCCCCTTTTCCTGTAACTACGGCCTGAGGATACCCGTTCTTGTTCCAAAGCGCCAGCGCGGCCTTAAGGTCTTCGGCAACCACCACGTGCCCCATGAGGGATTCGACCAGGTCTTCGTACCCCTCTTTTACCTTCATGCGGTCAATGAGGGGGCTTAGAGAGCCAGGCAAGCTTGCCCGGACAGGAACAGCCGTATTTTTATCCATGATTGGTCTGAGTCCCTTCATGGGGATAAAACTACCCCAACCGGCCGATTCTGTGCGAAGATAGTCAATAGCTGCCACGCCACCCTCCTGGTCCCTCACAATCACATATTGCAAGGTTTCACCCAGGGCGGCTTCCACGGCAGCTTCATAGGGGGGTTCGGCTTCGATCACATCGGCCACCAGCCCGTGAATCCCGGTTTGCTCAGGGTCCTGGGGGTTGGATTTTCTCATGATTGCCCGAACCCCTTCCTTATACCATTCATAGTTGTCATCCATCTTCTTCAGTGCGGCGTGCCGGGATCGAATCTTTTGTTTTTCAGCCTCCATGGTCTGGACATTGCGTACCTGTTGGCCAAGGTCCTGGCGCTTTTCCAGTAGTTGTTCGTTCGAGGATTCAAGGGATTCGCTTATCTCCTTCAGGTTGTCCTTTAAGGCGTGAAGGTGCTCGCTGGCCTTTGTCAGGCCCTTATCAAGCCTGACAACCTCGGCCCCGGTCTGGCCTTTTTCCTTCTTGATATGCTCAAGGCGCCTTCCAAGACTTGCTTTGTTTTGTGAGGTGTTCTGGAGGGTGTTTTGATAGGCTGCCTTGCGGGTTGCCAGGTTCATTAGTTCAGCCTTATCGGTCTCAAGGGTTTGATTTAGTTCGGCCAGGCGATCTTTCAGTGCCTGGCCGGTGCGTTCCTCTTGTTTCAAGGTTTCTTTGATTTCTTCGATATGCCGTTGCAGGACAAGTGAGCGCTCATTCAGGTTGCTACATTCAAGGCTGATGTCATGGTCTTTTTCCTCGATTTCTTTCGTTTCAACCTTGAGCTGCTCGGCCTCGGTGATCAAACGCTCAAGATCCTTGGCACCGTGTTCAAGATCCCCTTCAAGCTTGTCGATAGTACGCTGGAGCTGATATCTTTTGACTTTATGCTCGGAGGTCTCCCGGTCCTTGGCTGCTCGTTCCTGTTTTATTTCTTCAATCGCAGCATCCAGCTTCGCCAGTTGGGATCCGTGCTGGAGATTCGTATCCCGCAAGGATTGGAGTAACGCCTCGGTTTCACGGATCTCTGCGCCGATGGCCTTGTAATGAAAGGTTGCCAGGCCCACATCCAAACGTTCAATCTCTTTCTGATAGGTCTTGTATCGCTCGGCTTTTCTGGCTTGTCGCTTAAGGCTGTTTATGTGGCGCTTCACTTCGGTGATAATGTCGTTGATGCGCACCAGATTCTGTTGAGTTCGCTCGATTTTCCGAAGGGCCTCGTTTTTTCGACTCTTATACCGGGTCGTGCCTGCCGCCTCTTCGACAAAGAAACGTCGCTCCTCTGGCCCGGCGTCAATCAGGGTGGTGATCCTTGCCTGCTCAATGACTGCATAGGTTCTGGAGCCCACGCCACTTCCCATCAACAGGTCCTGGATATCCTTAAGTCTGCATGGCTGCTTATTGATGAAGTAAACGCTCTCACCCGACCGGAAGAGGCGGCGGGCTACCATAATTTCAGAAAACTCTCGATATTGTTCCGGCGTGTTGCCATTATCATTGATGAGTGTTAGAGTCACCTCGGCCATGTTCAAAGGAGGCCTTTTCTCGGTGCCCGAGAAAATCACGTCTTCCATGGATTTGCCGCGGAGCATTTTGACGCTCTGTTCTCCCATGACCCAACGGATGGCATCAACGATGTTGCTCTTGCCACAACCGTTGGGACCGACCACCGCGGATATCCCTTCCGGGAATTGTACCGTTGTTTTGTCTACAAAAGACTTGAACCCGGTGATATCTAACTCTTTGAGTTTCATGACAAATAACCTCGTTAGGGTAACTCTGAATTTAAGCCGGTTCTGAACTTGGCGATTTCTACCAAAGAGAAAAGGGTTTGTAAAGAAAAAAGTACTATAAAATGTATACCTTGAATTGACAGATACAACATATGGGGTTTCGAGTAGTATGCGGACTGCCTCGGGGAGGCCATGGGATTTCGAATTTCAGACCTCGTTAAGTGGTTGAGTAGTTGATTAGTTAAGTGGTTATCATTATTTGAATTTATATGGTTTGCATAAAAATTGGACACTTGATGTAGTTGAAGCTCTAATATACTGATTTAACATGCTTATTTTCCGACTCAACGACTCAACGACTCAACTATTTGACGATCTCTGGATTTGGATAATAGGATAAATTTGTTGTCAAGTTCTGAGATTCATAGTAATCTAAAATTTTGTTTCGCTCACAATTGGAATAGTGGAATGGTGGAATATTGGAATATTGGGTTAAGAGGAGTGAAAACAATTAGAAAATGATTTTTTTCTGCTTCTCATCCCCAACATTCCATCATTCCACTATTCCATCATTCCATACTGATGGCCCAGAAAAGCGCCACCTAAAGATGAGTGATTACAACGGGTTGTAGAAATTCCGA
>DAOVOU010000327.1 GCA_030629475.1 Desulfobacterales bacterium
AAATTTCTGGCTGAAGAGAGCACAAAAGCCTTCAAGTCGATGTTTCTCAATGGATATCCACAACAATTAAACTCTGCGATATCCACCAGTTCCACGCCGAGTTCCCGTAGAACGGCTCTTGAGGCTGTTTCATACTGGTTCAGACGGACCGGGATGTTACAGCCGAGAAATAATGCGAATCTCATGACCTTATATTGTCTCCTATGCTCCTATACCGGGAACATTCCCAGATTCTTACACCGCTCTGAATAAATCCGAAATCCGAATATCGAAATTCGAAACAAATTCAAAATTCAAATATCAAATGTTCAAAACTTCATCCTGGAAAGCTTCATATATTTCTTTTGTTTGGGATTTTGTGCTTTGGTCATTTGTATTTGTTTCGTGGTTAGCGCAAGCTTCACTTCGTGTCGGATTTCGAATTTCGGATTTTCCCGTTTCTCCATCCAAGTCCGCCTCCGGCGGAATATGGCTCAGGTCGGCAAGAAATCGGGAATGCTCCCCTCCTACGCCGCCTTCTTCTCTTTAAGCTGTTTGAGGGCTAAATTCTTCAGTTGATAGAGCACATCGGTCACCCGTACCTCCTGGGGGCAGTGCTCCTGGCATATATAACAGGTCAGGCAGTCCCACAGCATCCTGGAGCCAAAAGCGAGTCCCTTATGTTTCAACGCAAGACAATGCATGATCTCGTGGGGGAGCAGCCCGAGGATCTCCTTTGGGTTTTCATAGTTTCCTACCACAGGACACACATTGGTGCAATTCTGGCAGCCAAAGCAAACCGAGAAGGTATTTGCCTGGGCTGAGCCGGTCAGCTCACCAATGAATGTTTTGTCAATAGGTGTCAGGGACAAAGTCCTATCCTTAAGCGTTGTTAAATCGAAATCAGCACTGATGGCCTCTCTGGCCCAGACCTCGGGTTTGGGGTAGCCAAGTTCAGCCAGATGCCTCTTCAGGTTTAGCCACAAGTCCTCAAGGTTGATACCAATAGGACAGACATCTGTGCAACGATGGCAATCAGTACAAATATAGCTTCCTTCTTGAATAATCTTAAGCTTCTGTTTGCTCACCCCCTTGCCAGAAAGAAGGGCCCTGAATGCAGTAAGCTTTTCGGACGGAAGGATATTGGGGTTCGGAATCTCGTTAAAAGCCACAGCCACAGAGCACCGTAAGGTGCAGTCCCCACAGTGGGTACAGGCGTCCAGTTCAAGGGCCTGCCTGGTGGCGATGTTGGCTGGATCTGATCTCCCTTCCTCCATTACGGCATTGACCAACAAGTATACAGGGGTGGAAAAGATATGAAAGAATTTACTGAAAGGAAGGTAGGCCAGGCCCAAGAAGCAGGCCAAGAAATGGAGATACCACAGCAGGGTATGCACATTCGCCCGGTCCAACGGAGATGCCACAGGCGACACTACCCTGGATACGCCATAGCCCACAAATGCCCATTGGGGACGGGAGTGGCATTCTGCACAACTCATCTCATGCAGTTCCTTACCCTGCTGCAATGTATTCTCGTCAAAAGGCCCTTTGACATCAGGAGAGACCACGCCAAATTTTTGCACCCAGTAAGCCCCGAGAGCCCTAAGCTCTTCTGTCTCTTCTTCATCCAGACCCGCATATTCTTCTACCATCTCCTGATATCTGGAATGAGACAAGATCTTGGTTCCCTCCAGAAGAACACCGGAGATCATGATGACCGCCAGGATAATGATGGCGTAGTGATCCACACCAGTCGTCTTCGGACGGGGCGCCTTTGAGATGAATCTCCGGTAAATGGCAATCCCTAACCCTACAATCACTACGAGACCAAAGAAGTCTCTTAAGAACATAAAAGGATTGACTGTCGAATAGTAGTCATCAAACAGGACCGAGGTGATGAGCTTATCAAGCCCATGCATCAGAAGCAGGAGCATGAAACCGCCGTATATACAAATGTGGGCCAACCACCGGAGGAAGTCCTTTTTCAACAACCACGTTTGCAAGAGCACATCAAGAAGAAAAATCCTTGCCAATATACCGATCTTGGCGCTGAATATCGTCGATCCAATGGCGCTCACGGCAGAAGAAACCCTTGTTGACGTGGGGATTCCTTTGGCATCCGGGCCAATCTTATATCGGAACCAGTTTGATATCCTGTAGACTAACCCAACTACAAAAATGGCAAGAGAAAGGTATAAGGTAATCGTGTAGAGCATGTTTTTGTTTCCTTTATTTACAAATCAGGTGAGTAGTTAAGTGGTTGAGTAGTTAAGTCGGTAACCACTCAACCAGTTGACCACTACAGCTCTAACCACGAATCCGAGTATAGAGAATGTCCCAGTAGTACCTTTGCGGTTTTCACGTAGTCTTGAGCCTCCTTGTCGAGGTCTTCCGTGTCCGGATCATCACCGTCTACCACTCGATGAACCAGAGCCGCCACCTCCTGTCGCCTTCCCCGTGCGATTTCATGCTGATCCCTGTCAAAGGCGTCAACGATGCAAGATTTCATCCCAGACTTTTCGAGTATTATCATATAAGTCTGATTCAGGATAGGCCGGAGACGGTGCGGCGCTCCGTTAGAAACGTTAGAGAGCCCACACGTTGACTTGCAACCAGGGACCAGGACTTCTGCAATCATGTCGAGTTCTGCCATGAACTGATTAACTTCCAAGAGCTGATTCTGCTGGACATTAACAGGTGTGATAATCGGATCGACCCAAATATCTTCTCCTGCCACCCCCGCCTCTGCGGCTCTCTGGAGTATATCAGAAGCCAAGAGTCCCCGCTCAGCCGCATCCCTGGGCATCCCTTCCGGCCCCCAAAGGAGTGCAACCATGCCTGCATCATATTTTGTGACCAGGGGGATCTGTGCCTCCATCCTCTCGGGACGGCACATGATGGAATTTATGACTGCCTTGCCCTGCTTGTTCTTGTACACCTTCAAGCCGGCTTCGATGGCGTTCACATTGGTGGTATCGAGATAGAGGGGCAGGTCCACGACTTCCTGGACGGTCTTTACCATCCACTCCATCAATTCTTCCCCGCCCTTTCTGGCAGGGCCCAAGTTGACGTCGATATAATCGACCCCTGCTTCGGCCTCGGCCACGGCCAATTCCTGGATCGGCTTTGGGTTCCTTTCCTTCATGGCTTGACCAATTATCTTGACCATAATATTCAGGTTTTCACCGATCAGAATCATGAAACCTCCTCAAAACAAAGTGCCTAAAGTGAGCTAAAGTGAGCTAAAGTGCCTAAAGTTGTTAAGAAAAGGAGATTTCCATAGAGGGACCTTGCCT
>DAOVOU010000152.1 GCA_030629475.1 Desulfobacterales bacterium
AGAACCCTTGTAACCGTAGTAGAAAGACTGGGCATTCGGGAGATGTAAGTCTCGATTTGCTTTAGCCGCGTTTGGCTGGTGATAGGAGATTTGATGTCTTATTCCCTGTTGCATCCGCACCGCAGTTGTCTACTCTTTCTCCTTATCCTCTTTTGTTTCCGGGGCCTCTGCGTCTTCGTGTCCAGCCTTCGTTTCTTCGCCGTCCTGCTTGCCTTCTAACTCCGAAGTGGCCTGTTTCTCCATTTCAGGCGCGGAGTGCTGAGCTGCCACCTCCGCGGTTTCGGCCTCTTTTGGCTTGTCTGTTTCTTTAGCTTTTGCAGGAGCTTCCTTCTTGGCTTTGTCGAGTCCCTTCTTCGCCGCCCTGGACTCTTTCTTTTTTCGTTCCTTCTTTTCCTTCGAAGCAACAAGCTCTATCAATGAAATAGGAGCTGCATCTCCCCGCCGCCTCCCTATCTTGACCACATTGGTGTAACCTCCGGCCCTGTTGCCGAAACGGTCCACCGCTTCTTCAAAGAGTTTGTGGACCACGGTCTTGTCTCTTATGACTGCCAGTGCCTGCCGTCGTGCATGGAGATCACCTCTTTTTGCCAGGGTAATCACGCGGTCGGCCCACCGCCTCAACTCCTTGGCCTTGGCATCCGTCGTCCGAATGCGGCCATGTTCGAAAAGGGAAGTCACCATGTTTCGGAACATGGCATTCCGATGGCTTCCTGTGCGGTTCAGCTTTTTTCCCGCTTTTTGGTGTCTCATGTATCGCTGCTTTCTCCTTCTTCAGCCTCTTCGTCGGGTGGGACATAGCCATCAACCTTCATACCAAGAGTCAGTCCCATTTCGACCAGAACTTCCTTAATTTCATTCAGTGACTTCCGACCAAAATTTTTAGTCTTGAGCATCTCGGCCTCGGTCTTCTGGACCAATCCACCAATATATCGAATGTTCGCATTCTTCAGGCAGTTGGCAGAGCGAACCGAAAGTTCCAGTTCCTCAACACTCCGATAGAGGTTTTCGTTGAGGGGCTTTTCCTCCTCTTCCTCGCCTTCAGGTTCAGGCTCAGGCTCCACTTCTTCATCAAAGTTGATAAAGATGTTCATCTGTTCTTTGAGTATCTTTGCCGCATATGCCACAGCGTCTTCCGGCATAACACTACTATCAGTCCATACCTCAAGGGTGAGTTTGTCATAATCGGTCCTTTGACCAACCCGCGCATTCCCGACCACGTAGTTGACCCGCTTGATAGGTGAGAATACAGCATCTATCGGTATGGTGCCAATGGGATCGTTTTCTCCTTTATTCATGTCGGCCGGTACATATCCCTTGCCCGCCTTAGCCGTCATAGCCATATCCAGTTTTGCGTCCTTTGACAGGCTTGCAATATGATGCTCCGGGTTTAGTATCTCAACACCACCGTCAGAGATTATGTCCCCTGCCTTAACCTCACATTCTCCAGAGGCTTCGATCCGGAGCACCCTCGGCCCTGGATCAGACATTCGCAAGCGGACTTCTTTGAGATTCAATATGATCTCGGACATATCCTCAAGTACACCTGGTATAGCCGTAAACTCGTGCATGACGTTATCTGCCTTTATTGAGACAATGGCAGCACCGTGAAGTGAGGAAAGGAGGATTCTACGAAGCGCATTGCCGATCGTAATGCCAAAACCCCTTTCCAGGGGCTCACAGACAAACTTCGCGTAGAACGTCGTGCTGTCAGTGATCTCAATACCTCTCGGCTTGATCAGCTCGCGCCAATTCATGTACATAAGCTCATTTGATGACATGCTTACTCTCCAAGTTTGATTCGAACTTGGGGGCTTTGCCCCAATTACTTCATCATTCTATGCGGTAAGGAAAAAGGGGAATTTCCAAGACGTTTATTTAGAGTATAGTTCCACTATCAATTGCTCCTGAATCGGCATCGTCAATTCTTCCCGGGTGGGATAGGCCTTGACCGTTCCCCTGAAATGTTCCTTTGAAAGTTCAAGCCATACCGGAATACCGCGCCGCACCACAGCATCCATAGCATCGGAAATGACGGCCATCTTTCGACTCTTCTCCCGCACCTCTATTACGTCACCTACCTTTACCAGGTAAGACGGAATATTCATTTTTTGGCCGTTCACCATGAAGTGGTTATGGCGTACTAACTGCCTGCCCTGTGCTCGGGCATTAACAAATCCCAAACGATAGACCACATTGTCCAGGCGCCGTTCCAGAAAAATCAAAAGATTGGTACCGGTTATGCCTCGTGCACGTTCCGCTTTCTTGAACAAGCCACGAAACTGGCCTTCCAGCAAGCCATACATGCGTTTGACTTTCTGCTTCTCCCGAAGTTGGATGCCGTAGTCGGAGAACTTCCGCCGTCGCCGCTGTCCGTGCTGACCCGGGGCATACCCTCTACGGTCAAAGGCACATTTGTCAGAATAACATCGATCTCCCTTTAAAAACATCTTCAGGTCTTCACGCCGGCACAGCCTGCATACCGAACCGATATATCGTCCCAAAATAGTCCTCCTTTCACACCCTGCGCCGCTTGGGTGGACGACAGCCGTTGTGCGGAATGGGGGTCACATCTTTGATCAAAACAACGTTAAACCCTGCTGCCTGAAGGGCGCGCAAAGCAGCCTCCCGACCTGCACCTGGACCCTTTACATAGACCTCAACGTTTCTCATGCCGTGTTCCATGGCCTTCTTGGCGGCATCCGCCGCCGCCAGTTGAGCGGCAAAAGGGGTACTTTTCCGCGAACCCTTGAAACCCTGCGTCCCCGCACTGGACCATGCCACCACATTACCCACAGGATCAGTGATGGTCACGATCGTATTGTTGAATGTAGACTGGATATGGGCTATCCCATTTAGGATGTGCTTCTTTTCTTTCTTTTTTCGAGAGGGCTTTGCCATAATGTGCGTATACTCCTCCTATCTCTTTCTCTTTCTCACAACACTGCGACGTGGTCCCTTCCGGGTCCTGGCATTGGTACTGGTTCGCTGCCCTCGAACGGGAAGTGATTTTCGGTGCCTGAGACCACGGTAGCAGCCCAGTTCCATCAGTCGCTTCACGTTCATAGAGACTTCAGTGCGAAGCTCTCCTTCAACTTTGTGGTGGTTATCAATGATCTTACGGATGGCCGTAACCTGGTCTTCTCCTAATTGATCCGTCTTTGTGTCAAGGTCTATACCGGCCTCCCGTAATATCTTCCTCGATGTGCTGCGCCCAATTCCGTAAACATAGGTCAGACCTATCTCAGCCCGTTTATTTTTCGGCAAATCAACGCCTGCAATCCGTGCCAATCTGTTGCCTCCCTTGGGTTTCGTTATTCGTCACTGGTCACTGGTCATTTGTTGCTCGTTGCTGGATACTTGATTCTGGATTCTGGTTATTCGTTTCACCTTCTTTCAAATCCAAAATCCGCATTCCGCATTCCGCAATCGAATCACCCTTGCCTTTGCTTATGTCTCTTATTCTCGCAAATGACTCTGACTATCCCCTTGCGACGAATGATCTTACACTTGCTGCATATCTTCTTTACCGATGCCCTTACTTTCATCTTTTCCTTTCCTTGAACCTGAATCAGTTCTTCTTTGATGCTTTCCCGGTCGCAGCACTCAAAATGACCGGCCCATCTGCTGTAATTGCAACAGTATGCTCAAAATGGGCCGACAAACTCCCATCTTCTGTTACTGCTGTCCATCCGTCTTCTAAGGTCTTTACCTCATAACTGCCAGCATTAACCATTGGCTCAATAGCGAGAACCATGCCTGGTTTCAAGCGAATGCCCATACCCGGTTTACCATAATTAGGTATCTGAGGATCTTCATGCAATGCCTTTCCTATGCCATGTCCTACGAATTTCCTTACAACCGAGAACCCGGCTGCCTCCGCATGGCTCTGAATAGCGTGAGAGATATCAGACAACCGTTTACCTGGTATCGCCTGCTCAATGCCCAGGAAAAGGGCTTCTTTGGTGGCTTTCATCAGTCGCAACGCAACATCCGATACCTTGCCCACAGGCACAGTAATGGCGGCATCCCCATAATAATCATTATAGAAAATACCAAAATCCATGCTGAGTATGTCCCCTTCCTTAAGGGGACGTCTGGATGGAAAACCGTGGACGACTTGCTGGTTAACTGATGTACACAGGCTATACGGATAACCCCGATATCCCTTAAAACCAGGCTTGGCATTTCTCGCAAGGGCCAGTTTCTCGGAAATCTTATCTAGTGTCAATGTATCGATGCCAGGTTCGACTTTCTGCCGCAGAATTTCAAGGATCTCTGCCACCATGACATTGCTCTGGCGGATTTTTTCAATCTCGCTTGGAGATTTCAAGATGACCATGTCAATGTCGTCCCCTAATAGCCCCTCCTTTTTTTATGAAACCCTCGTAGTGTCGAGCCAGCATGTGGCTTTCCATCTGACTGATGGTGTCTATGGCCACGCCCACCACGATCAAAAGGGCAGTGCCTCCGAAGTAGAAAGGGACATTAAACCTGGCAATCAACACGGTAGGCAATACGCAAACCGCTGACACGTATAAGGCCCCGCCAAAGGTTATACGTGTAAGCACCCTGTCGATATAGTCAGCTGTGCGCTTGCCGGGCCTGATGCCGGGGATATAGCCGCCGTATTTTTTCATGTTGTCAGCCACATCAACCGGATTGAAAGTAACGGCAGTATAAAAATAACAGAAAAAGATGATAAAGCCCACAAACACAAGGTTGTATACGATGCCGCCGGGTGTCATGGCCTGGGCAACGCTTTGCATCCACGGAACATTTATGAAATTAGCCACCGTGGCCGGAAACATAATGATAGAAGACGCAAAAATGGGCGGAATCACGCCCGACGTATTAATCTTAAGGGGCAGATGGGTGCTCTGGCCGCCGTACATCCTGCGGCCAACTATCCGTTTGGCATATTGTACTGGAATCCGCCGCTGGCCCCGCTCCATAAATATGATAATCCCTACGACTACGACCATTAGCGCGACCACCACCAACACCAGAAAAGCCCCCATCTCGCCGGTTTTCATCAAACGGAAGGTGTTGCCAACCGCACTCGGCATGCGCGCCACAATACCTGCAAATATAATAAGGGATATCCCATTGCCGATTCCCCGCTCAGTTATCTGCTCCCCAAGCCACATGATAAAGGCCGTACCGGCGGTCAGGGTAAGCACTGTCATAAACCGAAAGCTCCAGCCAGGATGGGCAACTACCGCTGCTCCGTCAGGCGCGCTCATGCTCTCAAGCCCGATGCTGATTCCGAACCCCTGGATTATACTCAGAATAACTGTGCCGTAACGAGTATACTGCGTAATCTTTTTCCGCCCGGACTCTCCTTCCTTGGATAGCCTGTCCAGGTGGGGAATGACCACGGTCAGAAGCTGCAATATGATCGAGGCGCTTATGTACGGCATGATCCCCAGAGCAAATACCGAAAGCCGCTCAAGGGCGCCACCCGAAAACATATCAAAGAGCCCTAAGAGAGTCCCCCGGGCACGGGCAAAAAACGTGCTAAGGGCATCTGCGTCGATCCCGGGCGTCGGCACTGCACATCCGATACGATACACCATCAACATCCCGAAGGTGAATAGAATGCGCTTTTTTAACTCAGGGATCTTGAAGATATTTTGAAAACCACCGACCATTTGTGTTTGTTGTGTTTGTTGTGTTTAAGGAGCAAAGCGCATAGCGCACGGCGCATGATGTTCTTATCCTTTGCTCTCTGCGCTATGCACCATGGGGTGTAATTCAAGACTGTTGGTTGAGCGAACACAGTAAAATCCCCCCTAACCCCCCTCTAGA
>DAOVOU010000277.1 GCA_030629475.1 Desulfobacterales bacterium
CTTAGAATCCGGTCAAATTGATCCCTGGGAAGGACAGTAAGGCAGGTCTCTTCCATAGCCTCTACATACGCGGACCTGGGCTCTCCAGTTAGAAGGGCAATTTCGCCGAAACTGTCGCCAGGACCTAGCTGGGCCAAATTCGTCTCCACGCCTTCTCCGCTTTTTCTGAATACTCTGACTTTGCCGGAATTAATGAAGTAATAGCTGTCGCCCGGGTCGCCCTGTCGAAAAATAATAGTATGGGCAGGCACGACCTTGTCTTCACCAATGCGCGCGATATCAGCCAAGTTCTCCTCAGGCATGTCAGCGAAGATCGGGCTTTGCAAAAGCCTGCTGTCTTTTTCGTTTTTTTTCCTCATTTTTGTCAGCTCCAATGGAGGAGCGTGTCAGGGGGAGCAGGCGGGCGCGGTGGATGGCTCTCACTGTTGCAGAGCGGGGCTGCTGGTCGATTTGGGCCATCTCGCCGAAGAAGTCGCCCCGTTCAAGCAGAGTCAGCACAACGTCCTGTTTGCCCTGGCACTGGCTCACTTCCACGGCACCGGACTGGATGATATACATGCTGTTGCCTGGCTCGCCCTGGTGAAAGACAACTGCCCCCCTCTCATAGATGGAACCAAAAAAACTCTTCACCCTGGCTCATAGCAGCCCCCATACGTCAACTGCAAGTGGTTTAACTTATTGAAACAACAGCGTTCTATTGGGAGTCAGGCTGGCACACCTTGACGTTCATTTGTCCCCCTAGATTTGTAGGTCATCAATCGCGGAATAAGATTACAACGGTGGGAAGTGAATGATATAATTATTTCTCTAATAGCAATCCATCAGGTTGTCAAGGAGTTTGCTCTTGACTGTGTACAAAACAAGTCATAAATGGGACACTAGCTAGTGTCCATCCACGAAGGTTAATAAACTGAAATAAATACAAAAAAGTCGCATTTTAGGGTAGCAAAGTTCTGCGTTGTAGTGACCCGTAAGACAGTCGGTTATGCGCAAACAGCAGTATCTTTGCTTGAAGGATATATTTCTATAAATACGGCTGTGATGACAATGGCACAAGAAAGGGCAGAAGAGATAAAGAAATACATCGAATTAGGCTGGCAAGTTATTGACCAAACGGAACGAAGGGTTATCCATGGGGAGTCTGTCCCCGCCTCAGAGAAGGTTGTCTCTATCTTTGAGCCTCACACTGATATCGTTGTTAAGGATCGCCGAGAAACATTTTATGGTCACAAAATCTGTCTGACCGGTGGTTCGTCTAACCTTATTGTTGATTGCGTAATCGTAGACGGCAATCCTGCCGACTCTACTTTAACGGACCAGATGATTGATCGTCAAAATGATATCTACGGTCGCTATCCACTCAAGGTGGCCTTGGATGGCGGATTTGCCTCAAAGGAGAATCTAGAATCTGCCAAAGCAAAGGGAGTAAAAGATGTTTGCTTTGCCAAAAAGCGAGGCCTTGAGGTGGAAGATATGTGTCGCAGTGAGTGGGTTTATAAGAGGCTGCGCAGATTCCGGGCCGGTGTTGAGTCAGGTATATCATGGCTCAAGAGATGTTTTGGGTTAAGCAAATGTATCTGGAAAGGCCTTCGGTCTTTTAAGAGCTATATATGGGCTTCTATTGTCTCAGCGAATCTATTGACGCTTGCCAGAAAAGAAATGGCATAGCTTAGTTTTCACTGAATTGCATCACGTAAGAAACAGGACAAGAGGACAGGTGTGTCCAAATTTGGCCCTGGAGCACCCAACCGAAACATTACCAGTCGCCGAGCCAATTCTGGCGCACCCTTATTGCACACCAGTTGCAATAAGGGTTAACGGTGCTCCCGAAATTCGTCCATTTCTGGATGGACACTAGATTAGATTTTCAAGAAATGAACCGAGGTACAGAGGAGAAAACCATGGAGGCAAATGTAAGCACTCCGCCCGGCTGGGAAATTGATCAATTGTTCAAGCTGCAAGAACGACACCCAGGCTTGATTGAGCAGGCCATCCACCGCCTCCTACAGGAGAACGAAGACATCCGATGGTCGGTGGTAGTTGGCGCCTACCGAGACGGGCAGATTAACTTGGGCAAAGCCGCTGAGTTCTTGGGACTCCCCGAACTTAAACTCCGCGACCGTTTCATCGAGTTGGGGATTCCGCTGCGCATCGGGTCGGCAGATCTGGCTGAGGCTCGGGCCGAGGCTGTGCGTTCCTGGGAAAAGTTGGGGACGTTCTTTACTTTTTAACTTTCTCGTTTCGGCTCTTTCTCTCAAGCATGGGGCAGAGAGCAGAGAGTAAAGTTATTGGTTATTAGTTATTGGTGAACCCATATAAGCGGACAGATGACGGACGGCAGACGCCAGATGACAGATGACAGAGCTCAGATGACAGGGCACAGAGTGCAGAGAGGTACGCCGCGTCTTATTACATTTACCTTATTGAGCCAACAACCTTGCCTCATCAATTACCTTAAGAATTGAAGGTTGCTTTGTGTCGTCTACTTTATCAGGAATGTGCTTGTGATGTGGAAAGTTCTCAAGACCTGGAAAATGCGGTGTGTTATCATATCGAAAGACAAGATTGTTTTGACCGTCCTGAAAATGATAGCGATAGCCTAGATGCGTGAGATGACCAGCCTCACCAATAACAGACTCGTTCAACTCCAACAAATGCCCACTTGGGAACCTGACCCTTATCCGCAAGTTTACACGATTGGCCGCTACAATTTCCTCTTCATAACGCTCAATATAGGCACCTGCTAACTTCCGAATCGCAGCTTCAACATCTCTGAGATACTGTGACAACAAATCAAGCAACATGCTGCAAGTGTGCCTCTATTTCACGCCTGATCGCCACATAATGTTGATAGCCATTCGCCCATTCCACAAAATCTTCAGAGTCCTCTGACTGACCCTTACTGAATTTATCGAAAAACTCCTCCGACGACATCTGGTATCGACCCTCATAGACACTAAGACGCTTAGCTATAGCTACAAGAGCATCTACAGGCGAATCATACTCAATTCTTTCTTTCCGCATGCTCCCTCCTTGCCAACGACTAAAATCAAACATATCACGAAAAGATCAAGGCATCAATGATAAACGCATAGAAGAGGTTGACGAAAACCGGGACGTCCATTTGTAAATCACGAGAAATGCCTGGGGGCGACTTGAGCGGATTGTCGGCCATCATTAATAGGCAGGCTGAACGCGCAAAGTTTCAGATAGGTCGCGTTGTTGAATTTGTTTGGTATAGGCTTCTTTACGCCTTGCCCATGTTTCGTAAATCCCCTTCCACCGGCTGAAGTCAGCACGGCTTTCGTCATAATCGTCATAGCGTGCCAACTTGCCTGCCATAAAAGCGGCGTAAAAGTCTTCGCTCAGAATGCCATATTTCTCTTCATAAAGGGTCAACCTACGTTCGAGTAATTTCATTTCGATAACCAGTTCGTGAATTTCCATTTCTACCTCCCGACAATGACGGACCTTTTTCGTTGTCAATTCTACCACAGATTATTAATCAAAATAGCAGTTGTCGTAGGCATTGGCAAGAACTATCCTCAGACAGACGGGATTTCTGCACTTTGGGAGTACGAATGCAAACTCATTTTCGATCTTGATTTTGTTCAGTTGGCGACTCTCAAGGTCCAACCCGCCCTAAAGGGCAGTGCGGGAAACTTGGGGAAACTTGGGGACATCCGTGAAGATTTACTTCAAAAGATACCAGAAATCTTAGAAAAGGCCAAGAAGATAGGGCGGGATATTGGCTTAAGCGACGAAGCGATCGATGATCTAATATTAGTATTTGACCGGGAGGGCTACAGTGCAGAATTATACAGGTTTCTAGATGGTAGTGACAGAAAAGATAAAAAGCGAAAAGCAATATTTATTACCTGGGCAAAGTACTCTGACAGATGGGTAAACGATGTAGCCGAGGCTACGCCCGCCTGCCATCGCCAGGCACACCGGGCAACTTCAATACTGGCACCCGCCTGCCTTCACCACGCAGGCCATGGAGTCTACATCCTAGCACCCGCCTGCCAGCGCCACGCTCGC
>DAOVOU010000206.1 GCA_030629475.1 Desulfobacterales bacterium
AGGATATTTTCCCCAGACAATCAGCCACTGAGTACCGACCACTGACCACCAACCACTGCCCACTGCCCACTCCTCCAACATGGCACAAAGGTTGCTCTAACTACAACTGAGAAATCCGTAACCGTAACCGTTCACACCCCCACCCCGACCCTCAATACTGTTGAATTAAGGGGTCGGTTTGAAAAAATCTCCCTAAATCCCCCTTTACAAAAGGGGGACTTTCAAAAACTCCCCCCTTTCTTAAAGGGGGGTCGGGGGGGATTTTATAAGGGATGACAATCATGAATTTATCCTTAATTCAACAGTATTGGGGTTAGGGGAAGGGAGCAGCAGGAGAGGACCTATGGACATCGCAACCATTTTGGGCATTATTTCAGCCTTTGGTCTTGTGATCATGGCTATCACTATGGGTGGTGGAATCAAGCTTTTTATCAATCTCCCTTCCGTGATGATTGTGGTGGGCGGGACCATGGGTGCCACCATGGTTAACTATCCTTTGGCTGAAGTACTGGGTGTCTTGCAGGTTGTGAAAAATGTGTTTTTCAAGAAGGCGATGTCAGGCAGGGATATTATCAAACAATTCATAGAGTTTGCTACCAAGGCACGTCGCGAGGGGATCCTGTCATTGGAGTCTGATATCAAGAAGGTTGGAGAAGACTTTATAAAGAAAGGGGTTCAGCTTTCTATCGATGGCCTGGAGCCACAGTCAATTCGGGAGATTCTTGAAACCGAGATTACGTTCATACAGGATCGGCATCGAAAGGGAGCAGAAATCTTTACAACCATGGGGACTTTCTTCCCTGCGCTCGGCATGATCGGCACCCTCATCGGGCTGGTACAGATGTTACAAACTATGAGTGATCCAAGTAGTATCGGACCGGCCATGGCAGTGGCGCTTTTAACCACCTTTTATGGTTCTATCATGGCCAACATTGTGTGTATGCCCATGGCCGGAAAACTCCGGACCCGCAGCGGCGAGGAGGTCCTGATAAAGGAGATGATAATTGAGGGGGTCATATGTCTTTCAAACGGAGAAAACCCCCGTATTGTGGAGCAGAAACTCCATGCGTTCTTACCCCCAGGTCAGCGGGAAGCACAGTTTAAGTAATGGTAACAGTTCACGGGTTCATGGGTTCATGGGTTCAGAGGTTCAGGGTTCATGGGTTCAGGGTTCAGAGGTTTAGGGTGTGTATGATCATGCCGGACGCACCCGCGCTGCCATTCGTGGTTTCATCAAGTACTTGCTGGCCTACAAGCAAGGCCAACGAAAGAAAGGTAACCCTGAACGGTGAACTCTGAACCTGTGAACGCCTACAAATAGGGATTATTGTGGGAGCGAGGGATTATTAGAGATGTGCAAGTGGCCGGTAGCGGAGCCAATACTATGAAACCAAGGCAGAGTCAATCTGAGAATAATGTTGGCCAGAGCGGGATACGGGTTCTGATTGTCTCACTCTTTATTATACTTTTGGCATTTTTCATTGTGCTCAATTCAATTGGCGTCGTTGATGAAAGGCGCAAGATTGAGGCACTCGGATCCTTGATAGGAAGTTTCGGGATTCTGCCAGGAGGACTTTCACCCATGAAGAGTCAAGGGGAAAGCATTTCGCCATCCCAGGCCCCGCTTGTGCCCCAAGAGGGGGCCCTCAGGGAAGTACTAGGTATAAATAAACCAATGTCCGGGCTGATTTCCCTCTGGACATCTCCGGAAGGAAAGGTAATCAGCATACGCGACAAGGTGATTTTTGATGAAGGAAGTTACAAAATCAGACTGTCGAGTTATGGTTTTCTAAAAAGACTATGTGAAATGATTAATCAGGACAAATACCCTGTTGAGATCACGGGCCACACAGACAACAGGCCGCCGGATGAAAAGTCATTTCGTTCCAATTGGGAGATTTCCTCCCTGAGGGCAATGGAGGTCTTAAAGTTTTTTGTGGTGATAGGCAAGGTCCCTCCTATGCGCCTGACAGCCTATGGCTGTGGAGAGTATAAGCCCATTGCAAGCAACGAGACAAGACAGACAAGGGCTCAGAACCACCGGGTCGACATTATTCTGGATCATAGCTCGAAGGCAAGGCTCAAACAGATTTCTCACGAAGGCTCATCCCGATTTTTTGTGTTTAAGAGGTTTCTATTTCGTATGTTTGATTAGGGAAAGGGCACATGAAAAAACGCAATAACAAAGACGATGGCCCCCAAATTGACACCACTCTATGGATGGTCACCTTCGGAGATTTGCTCATGCTCCTTTTGACTTTTTTTGTCATGCTTCTGTCTATGTCGTCGATGGATATGAAGGCGCTAAAAAGTATGTTCAGTATTTTCACGGGTGCTATCGGTCCTTTGGAGTTTTCTGATATGGAGCGGGTAACCACTGCACGCGATATAATACACAAGGGAGCCGGTGGTCCTATGGAATTTCCCGATTTGGATATGATAAGTGTTTTGAAAGATCGTTACCGTCAGATAATCGAAGAGAAAAAGGATACCCACACCACCAACCTTGAGATATTAGAAGATGTCTTGGCCCTGGAAGATGATACCGAGCACGATGAGATGCTGGAACGTTTGAAAGAGGTTATTGGCATCTCGGAAGATGAAAGGGGAGTCATTATAACCCTTCAAGAAATGGTTCTGTTCGATTCAGGAGAAGCTGATGTCAAGCCAACTGTTTTTCCCCTACTTGACTGGATTGCTGAAGTCCTTGATTCTATTCCAAACGATGTGCTCATCATGGGACATACAGACAACGTGCCCATGAGAAGCGATCGTTATCGATCGAACTGGGAGCTTTCTCTCTATCGCGCTTTGAACGTACACAGTTATTTTGTTGAAAAGAAGGGCCTTTCTCCCGAGCGATTTGCCGTTGGGGGATACGGTGACTTAAGGCCACGGTTTCCGAATGACACGAGGGAAGGCCGCCAGAAAAACAGACGCGTGGAGATCATAGTCAAAAAAAATTGAGGAATTGAGGAATTAAGGAATGGATTTATCGGGTTAATCCTGGCCCAGAACAAACGGGCGGGATAAACCCGCCCCTACCTGCCCGCCATCGCGAGCGCTCAGGCGAGGCGGGCGGGCGTAGGGTCGGCTTTATGCCGACCGCTTAGGCATATCGCACCAGGGCGGGCACAACAAACCCAATAAACGCAACGAACCCAACGAACCCAACAGTTAGGAGGGTGAAATGGCAGAGGAAGACAAGGAATTGGAAAAGGAATTAGAAAAAGACGCCGGGACTGGGACTGAGTCCAAAGGGTCTGCCAGGAAATGGATAATCATTGGAATTGTGGTCCTGGTTTTGGGCGGTGGGGGTTATGGGGCATGGGATTTCCTTTTGGCTGAAAAACTTCTTGGCAGGGATAACCCGCAGACAGCAGAAACCGAGCAGAGCACGGCAAAAGTCGAGGATGAAGAATTCGGGAGTATCTATAAAATGGATTCCTTTATTGTTAATTTGCTCGACAGGGAAGGCAAACGATATCTTAAGACAACAATCGAATTTGAGGTTGAAAACGACGATATCACAAAAAAATTGACTCAACGTACCCCACAATTAAGGGATGCGATTTTGCTGCTTCTTACCAGCAAATCCTTTGAAGATATCAGTAAGCCGCAGGGAAAACTTCGACTCAAAAGCGAGTTGATTGCACGGATTAATCAGATCTTGCCAGGTGCTGGCATTCGGACGCTCTATTTTACAGAGTTTGTTGTGCAGTAATGGCTAATATCTTATCACAAGACGAAGTAGATAGCCTGCTCAAGGGGCTAACAGAGGGAGAGGTTGCTGCCGAAACCGACACGCCGACGAGCTCGGATGACGTCATCCGTTATGATTTCACCGGTCAGGATCGAATTATTGATACTCGTATGCCAGCCTTTGATATGATTAACGGACGCTTTTGCGTGGGCTTCGCGACGAGTCTTTCCGTCCTCATCCGAAAGATGGTAGATGTCAGCGTTGACTCAGTTGGCATGGTCAACTTTGAAAAATTCCACCAATCGCTTCCGGTACCCACCAGTCTGCATATCTTTCGGATGGAACCCCTGAAAGGGCATGCGATTCTGGTCTTGGAAAGTCGACTAGGGTTCAATCTTATTGAATGCTATTTTGGCGGCAAGGCCTCAGAGGATGTGAAGATTGAGGGGCGAGAATATACTGCCATAGAGAATGGGATGATACAAAATGTCGTCAGGGTGTATCTGGAGGACCTTGCGCAGGCATGGAGGCCTGTTCATGAGATTTCAATGAGCTATGTACGGTCCGAGATGAATCCGCAATTTGCCGGTATTGCGCTTCCCAACGATTTAGTTACCGTGACCGGCTTCAACGTGGAGCTGGATGGGGTGCCGGGCCTCCTAAAGCTGTGCATTCCTTACTCAACCATTGAGCCAATCCGGGATAAGCTGCGTTCAGGGTTCCAGGGCGATGAATTGGAGATGGATATAGGCTGGAAGGAACGCCTCCAGGAGGGGATTAAGGATATCATGGTAGAAGTGAGGGCAGAACTTGCCACCGGACGGATAACAGGACACCAACTTCTTGGTCTCAAGGTTGGTGATGTGATCCAACTTGAGCAGGACGTGAAAGAGTGTTTAGTTGCAAAGGTCGAAGGTGTGCCAAAGCTCAAAGGACGTGCGGGAGTTACAAGGGGTAATAAGGCCATTAGGATTGAACAGAGGTGCTAGTAGAAAGGATAAAACTATGACCGAGCAAAATGATGCCGCGACCGAAATTGTTCCGCCGGAGAATACTGAAGCTTCTGCAGCCACAAAACAGGCCGAGGGGGATCAAGATTTGGATTTTATACTCGATATTCCCCTGCAGGTTTCGGTTGAACTGGGCCGGACCCACATGCTTGTCAATGATTTACTTCAACTGGGACAGGGTTCG
>DAOVOU010000205.1 GCA_030629475.1 Desulfobacterales bacterium
AATAGAAAGG
The DNA here is from genome assembly GCA_030629475.1 of Desulfobacterales bacterium. Taxonomy (GTDB): domain Bacteria; phylum Desulfobacterota; class Desulfobacteria; order Desulfobacterales. The sequence continues at coordinate 11 of DAOVOU010000205.1, forward strand.
GGAGAAATAAGGGGCGATGTAGGCCCTGTTCTTTACGTCATCATGGTTTACTACCCGATGCTCTGAACAGGGCGTATCTTGGGGTTGTCTGGTCCTGTCTCGCCTTTCCTTAACCGCCTCCAGCATGGAACGTAGCCTGATCCTCACAGCGCCCAAATTGGATATTTCATCCATCTTGATCATGGTATGGATCTTTCCGTCACTGCTCAGAATGTCTTTTACTTCATCGGCAGACACGGCATCCGGGCCGCACCCGAAAGAGATGATCTGCACCAGTTGGGCATTATCTTCTTTTGTCACCCACTTTGCCGCGGCGTAGAGGCGGTTGGCATATGTCCACTGGGTAAGCACATTGATATTAGAAAGAGATTGTGTCTGAACCCCGGGGACGGCATCTTCGGTGATGACATCCACGCCCATATTGGCAAGGAGATCGGGGAGACCATGATTGATCAGGGGGTCCATGTGATAGGGACGGCCTGCCATGACCACCAGCATCCTACCGGCTTTTTTTGCCTCTTTTATCAGTCCGGACGCCCTGTCTGTAAGCTCTTTCTTGAATTGCCTGTGCGCGGACAAACCTTTTTCCACTGCCCGGGAGATGGAGGCATAATCAAGCCCGAACCGTTTGAAGAAGATGTGAAGCTGCCTTTTCAGCAATCGCGTATCACGGAATCCGATGGCGGGGCTGTCAAGGGGTATGCCATATCTTTTTTCAGGATCGATTGCGCTTTTTAACACATCCGGGTATCCGGTGACCACCGGGCAGTTGTAACTGTTGACGGCATCCTGGAATTCCTCCTGTTCGTGGACAACAATGGGGTAAAATATCCTGTCCACTCCCTTTTCTGAAAGATCGAGTATATGGCTGTGTGCCAACTTGGCCGGAAAACAGATATTGTCAGACATGACCGTGGAGGCCGCCCTCTCATAACGCTTCATACTGGAAGGGGAGGAGAGGACAACTTTAAATCCGCACTCCACTAAAAAGGCGGCCCAAAAAGGAAAGTTCTCGTACATGTTAAGACACCGGGGGATGCCATAAGTTAGAAGCGCAGGGGTACTGGGCTCGACAGAACGATCAAAGAGGAGCCTTGATTTTTCGGCAACCAGGTTTTTCCCTTTATGCCTTACCTTTGATGCATTGGTGAAATAACGTTCACATCGATTGCCGGTGAAAAAATGATTTCCGTCTTTAAAGGACAGCTTTGTGACAGAGCATTGGTTCTCACAACCGTGACATTCAACCTCCTTAGAGGTAAAATGGACGTTAAGTTCCGGTTCATGAAAGGGATTAAATCCGCTGGATTCTTTCCGATAAATGGAGTAGTTTTCGAGGGCGGTCAGCGCAGTGCCATATGCGCCCATGAGTTCAGGGATATCCGGCCTGATCACGGTTTTGTTTAATAGAAGTTCAAGCGCCCGCAATACTGCGGGGTTGCGGAAGGTGCCCCCCTGGGCCAGGATTTTATCTCCCAGGATCTCTGTATCTCTCAGCTTCAGGACCTTGTAAAGGGCGTTCTTGACCACCGAATAGGCCAGGCCGGCAGAGATATCCGGTATACTTGCGCCTTCCCTCAAGGCCTGCTTGACCTTTGAATTCATGAATACCGTGCACCTGGTGCCCAGGTCAAATGGTTCGCCTGACAAGCAGGCTGTTTCAGCAAAATCGGATACGCTAAATCCCAGGGAACTGGCAAAGGTCTCGATAAAAGAACCGCATCCGGATGAACAGGCCTCGTTCACCTGAATATCCGATATGGCGTGATCGTGGATGTATATGGCCTTCATGTCCTGGCCTCCAATATCCAGGACAAAGGATACATTACGTTCAAAGGCCCTGGCCGCGCGATAATGGGCTATGGTCTCAACCACACCATCATCAAGGCCGAAGGCCGCTTTGATAAAATCTTCACCATACCCAGTAGCCGCAGATCGGATGATGCGCGGCAGCCAGCCGGTCTTTTTGAATCTGGTCTTGAGTTCAATGAGACCTTTTTCCACTGCCTTCAAGGGGTTGCCGTTATTGGGCATATAATGGCCAAGTACAAATTTACCTTCATCATCCACTAATACAATCTTGGTCGTGGTAGAGCCTGAGTCTATGCCGAGAAAAAGATCTTTTCCTTTTATCCAGGACAGATCAGCCCTGGGCACGCGATCTTCTGCATGGGCCTCCTGCCAGGCTTCAAATTCGGCCTGGCTTTGAAAAAGGGGAGCTAGCCGCTTTGTCCCGGAATTCCTTTGATTTAGGATCACTGTTTCCGGAAGCTCAATCAGACCCTTGAGCCTGATCAAATATGGATCTGTATTATTGGAACGTGCCGCGCCCACTGCCGGAATGAATTCTGAATGTTCGGGGATGATCACCTCTTTTGGATCATCTACCCCCAGGACCTCAACAAAGGCCTTCCTCAATTCAGAGCAAAAGGTCAGGGGACCTCCGCCAAAGAGTATCCTGCCCTGTATATCCCTGCCACGGGCAAGGGAGCTTATAGCCTGGAGGGCAGTTGCGTGAAATACAGATGCGGCTATGTCTTCTCTGGAAACGCCCCGGCTCAAAAGGGCCTGGAGATCGGTCTTGGCAAAGACGCCGCAGCGGGATGCAATGGGGTATATGCAGGCAGCCTTTCTGGCAAGGTCATTAAATTCGGCAACCGGCACATCCAGAAGAACGGCCATCTGGTCAATGAATGCGCCCGTACCGCCAGCGCAGTTTCCATTCATTCGTATGTCCGGCCGAAAATTGTCGTCGAAAAAGATAATCTTGGAATCTTCCCCGCCCACTTCTATGAATGTCCTGACATCCGGGTATACATCTTTGACAAGGCGGGCCGAGGCCACCACCTCCTGGACAAAAGGGACGTGAAACGCCTCAGCAGCCCCCATGCCGGCGGAGCCTGTTACAGAGACCTGAACCGGGACATTTCCCAGCTCGTTAAAGGCTTCCTTAAGGATATTTCGCGTCATCTTTACGGTCTCACCCTGATGACGTTGATAGCGGGCAAAGAGGAGCCTGTTGTGGCTGTCACATATAACTACCTTTGCCGTGGTGGAGCCGATATCGATACCTGCCGAATAACTCATTTGCATTTTATCTGCCATGGATTCTCCGGCTAATTTTATTCCTGACTGAAATTTTTGACCCATGGGTTAACTCACCTTTGATCACCAAAAGATCTCCTGAGATACTCACATTCACGTCTTTCGCTTCCAAACCGGGCAGCTCTGCCTTGATGAGAAGCTTGTCTTTTGTTTCTGAAATATCAACGGTAGGCGATCATTCTTCTGTGAATGGTCTGGCAAGAGGTGCTTCACCAAAAAATTGCCTCCGGAGTCTGTCCATTTCTGTACGAAATGAACTAAGTTCTCCACCAAACGGTCTCCAGGGAACTATCTCCATACAAACCACCTCCTTCTTGTGTGCCCTCCCCCCAGGCTGCAACTAAATGCTGTCCTTCTTTCTTCTCTCATTCTGAATGCTTAAGTTTCTGTTTTTGCTCACGCTCTTCGATCAACTGGGACAAAGACTCTTCAATGGTCTTCGTTGTGAAAGGCTTCTCAATAACATCCTGGATTCCTATCTTCCTCGCCTCAGAAACAACCTCTTCGTTCCCATTGGCCAAGATTATTATTTACCCTTTTCTCTTGGCCAGTTCCTCTACAAAATCTGCCCTCCCATCTTTGCAGCTTTAAGAAGGTAGTGCCGTGTTTCCTTGCAATGCTTAATAAACTTTTTCAAATGTACTTCGAGATCCTCAATGGCCCTGGTTTGGCCTTCACCTTTTTCCGGGGAAATTCGGATCTCTTTTGTGTCGTGATACATAAGATTCAGGAGGTGATAGGCCTGGTCAAACCTATCATTCGCGGATTCAACACTAATATCCATAGATTTACACAGGTGCAGAACAACAGCCTCAGCAACCTCAACCAACCCTGTTTGGGCCTCTTTCAGGAGATTGCCGGCCTTGACGATGTCCTCATCAAGGGCGCCCCCTCCCGGCCATTGATTGTTTTGCTCAATGACCTTTGCCATAAGTCCTTGAGCTTTTTCCAAAGTTTCTTCTAAATGTGAAAAAGATTCTGTTTTAAGCATTTACTCCTCCTCGCTCCCCTTTTTTAAGGCATCTTTTACCCCTTTCAACAAGCCAGAGATCGCTCCCCTGGCCACAGCCACAGATCTTTTCCCAAGTTCCCTGGCCTCTTTGGCCATAACATCGGCCGCCTTGGTGGTAGTTTCCGCAGTCGTTTGGGCACCATCCTTCCAACCTTCCTTCAGTCTTTCAGTGACTGCTTCTGCAGCATGGTAAGCTTTTTCTCTCAAGGTAGAGGTGGTTTTTTTGGTCTGATCGGCAAGGTCAGTTAATATATACTTTGCTTCTTTCCCGGAACTCCTTGCTACTTTGCGGGTAGTCTCTATGAAGAGGTCCTCGATTGCCTCAAGGTCTTCCTTTGTTTGAGCAAGGTCATTACGGAGAAATGACTTTGTTTTTTCTCCAACAGACTCTACTGTTGATGCGATCCCTTTGTGAGCCCCTTCAAAAGCGCCAGCGGCAACATCCTTGACATCTTTGCCAGCCTCTTCTGCGGCTTCCACCGCGCCGGACATGACTTTCCCGGCAATTGTCTTCACCCTGTCCGCGCTGAACCGACCTTCTTTCAGGGCTCTTTCAGTGGCATCTCTTGTAATCTGAGCCACGGTCTCTTTCACATCTTTGCCTGATTATATGGCCTGTTTGACTGCTTCTTTGACAGTCTGTTTGGTCAAACCTAATAGTTCTGTGCTCTTCAGTTTGGTATCTGTTATAGCAGCATCCACACGCCCCCTCAGATCTTCTGACAACGAAGCGCCTGCATTTTTTGCACCTTCAAGTCCTTCTCTGAGACTTTGTGCTAACC
>DAOVOU010000263.1 GCA_030629475.1 Desulfobacterales bacterium
TCAGGTGAGTTCATATTTGGCATCCACAAACCACAGTTCACTGCTCTGAATCTACGGGAGAATGATCATATCGTAACCCTGGGACATAGCTCTGACCAGGCAACGATTAATAATAGAGATAATTTCCCTGCAAACAATGTGCACGTTACCGCTTCACCGTGGGTATTCGAGATTCCTAACGCCTTTCCTTTCATGGGGACCACTTTTATTGTCAACTCAACTGCTGACCGTATGATGGAAAATGGTAACCCCTTCAAACGTCAAAAGGGACAGTCATCTGACCTTGTATTAACGAAAGAATTTGACTATACAGACAAGCTGGCAATTGAACGTGTACCATATCCATTACTCCTGACTTTAGCAAGAACATCTACCGATCCACAAATCCTCGCAAAGCTGGCCAAACTATCTTGTCGATTCGAGTATAACTCAAAAACCGAGATGCCTTCGGGCATTAGCTATGAAAAGACCGAAAAGGGCGAATTGCGCCCAGCAATCTTAGATTGGCATCTTTTTGATCTCGTGTCTAATAATCCGGTTCTCCCGGATACATACAAACAGCATATGGTTTTGATCCCAGGAGCCCAGGGCAAAAGCCCAATTGTCGGCGAATATACGGAAGGAGGCACACACATTTGGGAATACCTTCGCCAAAACAGCTATATTCCATGGGGGCATTACGCAGCAAACATGGCCCACGACGCTGTCCGCTATAAAATTGGAACCCTTACGGAGCAAGACATAATCGGCCTCCGACACCTTTATTACCAAAGGATATACGTCCAACTGGCTACGGAAGTAGGCATTGTCTCACGGGCTAAAAGGCGATCCTTGACAAGAAATGAATTAGAAGGCCTACGACTCTCTCTGATTGATGAAATAGAACAACTGAACAAACGTGGCGGCGACTTACTATTCAATGCCACTATTTGGGGCCAAAACTTCGGTGTTGACTTGTCACCTTCTGGCTACCGACTTCATGCTTCACATCAACAGATACACCAACAGTATGCTCTTGTACCTTCATGTGTGTCCGCATTTAAAGGAGGAGAGAACGAATTGAGTCAGTCTACTATCAGCACTTACAGTCAAGGAGATCTGGTAGCTCAATTCGCTAAGGAGTATAAAGAGAAGACCAATCAGGATTTCTTTGAAACGTACCTCAAAGCTATTCAAAACAACAGGAGGATGGATGGCCGAGTAAATAGAGAAAGCGATCTGATTTTTTACCAGGATGAGAATATAATTGCTTTTGTCCCCAAAGCCCAGCGTTACCAGGGAGAAGTCCAGATTATGACAAGGGAAAGATGTGGAAATATCATCGAGACAGACACCAAAGCCCGGTATTCTCTTGATCGTGCTATACTGATCACCATGAAGGTATTAGAAAACCTGGGAGCAGAGATGATTTCTGTCTGTGAAATATCCAAGAGATTTGACAACCCGGACCGTGATCAGCGCCTCCTCTACTGTTTTCTTCCAAAGCATCCCCTATCTCCGGGCGGCTTTAGCGAATGCCAGCAGCGTTGGATTATCAGTCATTATCCAGAAGACTTTGCCCGGGCTTGTCGAGACGAGGTGCCTCAGGTGCATTCGTCAACTGCGTTATGAAGAGCCTCCACAGTCCGAGCTAAAATATCTTCCGGAGTAATAAGAGGAGGCATGAGGTACACAACGTTGCCAAGGGGGCGGATCAAGATGCCGTGGCTGAGAAGGCGTTTGTGAATGCGTTGAGCCCGCAATGGCTCTTCATCAAGTTCTACCGCACCAATCATGCCGAGGCATCGAACATCAACCACATGAGGTAAGTCCGAAAAGGATGCCATTTGATCTTTCAACAGGCAGCCTTTTTGTTCGGCCTGTTCCACGATCGCCTCTTGCTTATAGATGCGCAAGGTTTCAAGGGCAGCGGCTGCACAAATCGGGTTTCCAGAAAAAGTGTGACCATGATAAAAGGTACAGTCTTTTGGTTGATCTCTGAATGTCTTAAATATCTTATCTTTGACGACCGTGGCACTGATGGGCAGATATCCTCCCGCAAGGCTTTTTCCCAGACAGACGATATCGGGATCAATACCACCGTGTTCGAAGGCAAACATCTTGCCCGTCCGTCCGAAACCCGTAGCAATCTCATCAACGATAAGCAAAACATCCTTCTCCTTACACAACCGGTCGAGACGCCTGAGATATTCGGGAGGATAGATTCTCATGCCGGCCGCCCCCTGACACAGTGGCTCGACGATGACCGCGGCAAGTTCGTCTGCGTGCTGCTCAAAAATAGTTAGCATGGAGTCAAAGCACTCCTGATTACAGGAGGCAGGTGCCTTTCCGTGCTGGCAACGCCCGCAACAGGGGGACTCAGCGCGATAGGCAGCAAATAACACCGGCTTGAACGGTGAATGAAACCCTTCCAGGTAACCCACTGAAACTGCCCCCAGAGTATCACCATGATAGGCATTCTCAAGTGAAGCAAACCTATTGCGGGCAGTATGCCCCAGGTTGTGCCAGTATTGAATGGCTATCTTTAGGGCAGCTTCCACAGCACTGGCCCCGTCGCTGGCGAACAGGACGTGTGAGGGACCAGGAAAAAGGCTAACCAGTTCTTCGGCCAGTTCTATGGCACGAGGATGAGAAAGGTTGCCCAGGATGCTATGTTGTAGTTCACGAGCCTGCCGTATGATCGTTTCAACCAACCGGGGATGGTTATGCCCCAGGTTGCAGGACCACCATGATGAAATGGCATCGACGTATTTGTTGCCCTCAGTATCAAAGAGATAAACCCCCTTGCCCCTCGTTATAACGGGAAAGTCGCCGGCTTCCGCGGCTGAATGTCGGGTGTAAGGGTGCCAGATGCTTCGCCTGTCCATCTGCGTGTACTGATCGGTGTTTATGACCATAGCCCATTGATCCTTTCGTAACCGTTCACGGGTAACGCCTACATCCTTTCCAACAGATCTTTTACAGAAGGCAAATAGGGTGAACACGCACTCACGAAACCTTTATGCGATTTTGTCTCGATTTCTTCTATGAAAGGAAGATGTCCCAAAACAGGAGTGTGGCCGAATCGCTCCACGGTCAACCGGTTATCACCCACAATTTCGTCCCATGTCCACGAACGGGAATCATTGAATATCACCCCCAAAACTGGCAGTCCCGCCCGGTCGAGTTCACGCAGTGAAAGCAGTGTGTGGTTGATGGTTCCCAGCCATGGTCGAGCCACCAAAAGTACAGGTAACGAAAGCCTAACCATTACATCGAGCATCGTCTCTTCCCCGTTGATCGGTACCAGCACCCCACCTGCACCTTCAACGATGACCAGGTCGTGATTGGCATTCAACACTGAAAAGTCATTGACTATCCGAGAGATCGATATGTTCTCGCATGCCTGAGCGGCTGCCAGGTGGGGAGAACAGGCTGGTTGAAAACAATAAGGCGCCATAAGCTTTCGCTCCGCAGGCGGCGGCTCAAGATTTGCCATATTAAGGCAGAATTCAAGATCAACAACCACCCAACCATGGGGCGTGGAAATACAGCCGGTCTGAACGGGCTTCATGGGAATGGCGTCGATACCACCTGCCCGAAAGAGCGAGACGAGGGCAGCCGTCACTACGGTCTTTCCGACACCAGTATCCGTGCCTGTCACAAAAATTCCCTTGCTATTCATGAATGGAGTGCTGGTTTTGTGGCTCTCACATATAAAACTTCATAGCTTGCGAAGACACCAGAGCCATCATTATTGTACTCGGCTTCGTATTCTGCCCTGAGCCTTTGCAGTTCCCCACGAGTCAAAGGGCATTTCGAAGAGGAGACGGCACCTCCTGTGAGGCCCTGCTCATGAATCGTGCGAAGGAATGCTTCGGCAGATACATGACGTGCCCGAATTCTCTCTTGCCACTTTGTCACCACACGCAATCCCACCCTTTCCAGGCCAGACAGAACCTCCTCGGCCAGGGGTAATCGGCCAAGGGGTGGTTTGTGCGGTGCTACACGAAGACGTGTGGCGCGGAGTTCCCCTAACGTGCCATGAAGCATTAACGCCACAACGACGTCACCGCCTGCGTGTATAAGATCAGCCAAACGTCTTAAGCTGTCCTCGATGGGACAAATCCAGTGCAGTGACGAGCTGCTCACGATGAGTGGATATGAAACA
>DAOVOU010000042.1 GCA_030629475.1 Desulfobacterales bacterium
AGCTTAGTGGAGGCATCAATACCATCCTCAGCCTCCATCAGCCTTGTGGCGGGCATCTTTCTTCTCAGAAGCCGGATCATTGAATTGCGCACATTTTCTTCATCCTCTACAATGAGTATTCGCTTTTCATGCAGAGATTCATCTGGAACTTCATCTTTATGCACCCACTCTCCAATTACCCTTTGAATATCTTCCCTCTTGAACGGCTTGGATATATAATCGTCCATCCCTGCATCCAAACACATCTCCCGATCACCTTTCATGGCACCAGCCGTGAGGGCCACAATCGGAATGCGGGGTTTCAAATCTTCTCTGTTCTGCATAGCGCCTGTCGGCTTGAGGACATCCCCGCATTCCCAATTCCGAATTGCCTTTGTGGCATCCAGACCATTCATATTGGGCATCTGCACATCCATCAAGATGATATCATACGAGCCTTTTTCTTTTACCATCTTGACTGCTTCCATCCCGTCCGAGGCTATTTCAACCTGGTAGCCCATACGATCTAAGATCTTCTGTCCTAACTTCTGGTTGACCGGATTGTCCTCGGCATAAAGGATTTTCACGTCATGAGTCATAACCTGCATTGCCTTGTGCTGGCTTACGATATTCTCTGGCTGCTCATCTCCTATCCCCATTACTGTCCTGATCATGTTTATCAAAATCTTGCGGCGCACCGGCTTGACCAGATAACCCGCAAAGCCAGACTCTTTACTTTTACACGTGGCACCTGAAATCACTCTGGAGGACATAGCAATCATTTTGGTTCTTCCATCTGTCAGGACGGATATCCTTTGGGCCAACTCGTAACCTGACATTTCCGGCATCATAATATCTAAGATAGCAATCTCGATTGCGGATTTATCCTCCAAATCATTTTCGCCAAGGTCTTGTTTGTTTTCCATTCCGCATTGCGCCTGTCGGCTTGAGGACATCCCCGCATTGCGCCTGTCGGCTTGAGGACATCCCCGCATTGCGAAATGTTGAAGCGCTTCTTCTCCACTGCTGGCCGTGATAGGTACCATCCCCACTCTTTTAACGATGTCTGATACGATTTTCAGTGCAGTTTCATTATCGTCCACAATCAGAACCGGCTTCCCTTCAAGCTGGCTCACATCAACAGGATGAATTTCTTCAGTAGACTCGGGATCTTTCTTAAATTGAGCGGTAAAATAAAAAGTACTCCCAGGACCACCACTTTCCACCCACATGTCTCCACCCATCAATTGGGCGAGTTTTCTGGAGATGGTCAATCCCAGCCCGGTTCCGCCATATTTTCTCGTAGTACTTCCGTCCACCTGCTTGAAGGATTCGAAAATGGTTTCGAGCTTGTCCTGTGGGATCCCTGTGCCCGTGTCACGGACAGAGAATTTGAGGGTAGTTTGTTCGTCATTTTCCTTCTCTGTGACCACACTGATAACAATCTCACCCTCTTCCGTGAATTTTATGGCATTTCCGATCAGGTTGGTCATGATCTGCCTTAGACGCGAGGGATCTCCTAACAGGTTGGTATGAATATCATCTATATGGCAATTGATCTCGATCGGTTTTTCATCCAGGTTGACCCTCAACGATTCTCCGATATCAAGCACCAGGTTTTCCACGTTAAATGGGACGGTCTCAAGCTCTAGCTTGCTGCTTTCCACCTTGGATAGATCAAGGATGTTGTTGATAAGATTCAGCAGGCTTTCTCCGCTCTTTTTGATCGTTTCTACGGTTTCCCGCTGTTGTTCTGTCAACTCTTCCTCAAGGAGCAGGTCGGAAAAGCCTAAAATGCCGTTCATGGGAGTGCGGATCTCATGGCTCATGTTAGCCAAAAACTCGCTCTTAGCCCGGCTGGCGGCTTCGGCTGCCTCCTTTGCCTCCTGTAGGGCCGCCTCGGCTTTCTTACGTTCGCTAATATCGCGAATCGATTGGATAACCCCTGCTACCTCACCATTTTGAATAAGTGGACTGGACACGGTGCGAGCAGGGATACTACGGCCGGCGCCTGTTTTTTCCATACCTTCCATGTCCACCCGTTTTTCTCCAGCCAGCACTCGCCTGAGAGCGCATTTGTCTGTGTCACAAAACTCACCACGGAAAACTTCATAACACTTCTTCCCCACGGATTCTCCTGCCGGCACGCCTGTGAATCTATCCATCTCCATATTGGTCCTGAGAATGTTAAAATCTTTGTCGATTACCCGCATAGCATCTCCGGCCGCTTGGAAGATGTTTGAGATATGTTCCTGGGTCTTTTTGAGTTCTAACAAAGTTCGTTCCAATTCATCGTGCGATTTTCTCAGGGCCTCCTCCGCCAGCTTGCGCTCTGTGATGTCCCTGTCTATACCCCTATATCCTTTTAGTTGAGCCTCTTCATCAAAGATGGGAATTCCATTTGTCTCTAAGACTACTAAATGCCCATCCTTATGGCGATTCACATTTTCCAGGCCACAGAACGGCTTTTTGTTAATAACCTTGTCGTTGAAGAATTTGCCAATTTTTTCTGCCTCTTCTTTAGGCATAAAGTCAAACGGGATCTTACCCAGCACCTCGCTGACCTCATAGCCCAGTAGATCTTTGACTTTAGGGCTGGCATAAGTGTATACTCCCTGCGCATCAACCTCCCAGACCCAGTCAGTAGCAGTCTCGATTAGGTCCTTAAACGTCTGCTCTGATCGCTTTGACTCCGCCTCCGCCAAGCTGCGCTCTTTGATTTCCTTTTGCAGCGCCTCCTGCACGTGCTTGAGCTCCGTCACATCTCTTGCCGCAGCAAATACGCCAATAACCTTGCCTGAGTCATCTTTGTACACGGATGCGTTGTACAATACGGGTGTTATCTTGCCGTTTTTATGCCTTATGTCCAGTGGGTAGTTTCTGACAGTACCTTTCTCAAATACTTGTTTATAGCCCCTTTTTGCTTCTTCTGGTTCAGTAAAGTAACCGGAAAAATCGGAGCCAATCAGTTCTTCTCGTGTCCTGCCCGTAACTTTCTCCGTGGCACTATTCACATCAGTAATTTTTCCATCAGGTCCGATGGTTACCAGTGGGTCAATGCTTGCTTCAATCAGGCTGCGGGTATAGTCTGCCGCAAAGCGAATTTCTTCCTCGGCACTCATATGGTTTGCGCTCTCATGCTTCATCTTGCACCTTCCTGATATTGAAGTTTTGAGGGCAACGCCCACCGTACGTCTAAAGTATTTGACCTTACAGACTAAACGTATTAAGCTTTTTTGTAGGCGTTCACAGGTTCAGAGTTTACCGTTGAGGGTTGCTTTTCTTTTGTTAACCTTCACTAACCCCGAACCTTGAATCTCTGAACCCTGAACCCATGAACCCTGAACCTCTGAACCCGTGAACGGTTACGACATTCTTTATAGTTTGTTTTGCCATCGCCTTTATGCTCGACAGATAGGAGGTTGTTATGGATGGCCTAACCTTGCTTCTTTTTGGTGGTTCATTATTTATTTTGATATTTGGTCTGTTAGTCTATTTTCTGAAAAAACATCAACGGACTCAATGATAACACTCCTTAAACCTCCTTTTTCCTATCGATTCTTTGACCTTGGTTTCTCCTCTCGGCTACGGCCAACCACGTACCGGAAGGTTCTATCAGAGGGCTTATGGATAGATAGACCTCGATCTTCCCGCCGCTTTCATCGCCAAAGAACACTTCGTGCCTCTCAGGGACCGTTGAATCGTGCTGATGACGTCTCTTGTTGTAACTGATAAACATCTTTAGAGAATCAGGATGAAAAAACTCTTCTATCCCGGCCCCGATGAGTTGCTCGATTCCAACACAACACAAATCTGCCCAGGCTTGGTTTCCTGACCACAGATAAAGATCCTTATATACGGCCGCCGGTTTGTCTATTTGATGGATGAATGCCACACGCGGGCCATAATATTCGCCAAAATATTGACACTCATGACAATCAATCGGACATTGATGCTTCTGGTTGTCCTTATCGGTAAAGCACTCAGCGATCTGATGGATAAAGTTTGATATCGCTTATATTTGGAAGAACTTTAGAATATTTGGAGGCACGAACTGTGCCAGAAAGAGTGGAGCAAGGGGGGATGGGGGGATTTTTCCCTTGCTCATACCTTCAGTCATTGCGAGCCTCCGGCCCGGAGGGCGGAGCGAAACAATCTCTAACGTTAAAAACCCCACCAATTTTCTGAGAAAGTGGTCATGAATTTCAATAATCTTAAAAATTCTTGGTCAATTGTAAAGGATAGTGTTAAGAATATTTGTGTTTGGCATCTTCTATTTCTTGAGGAGGATTAGCCATGTTCTTCATCAGCAGCTTTGAGAAGCTTAGGCAGCGCCTCTTGTTTAGAGAGCACCATAAGGCGGCCGTTCTGATTTTGTTCATTCTCGGTTGTGCAGGTGTGACCTATTACTCTCACTGGGTCCTGCACACTGACGTTGTCTTCTCCCATTTTTTTTACATACCCGTGGCACTGGCCGGGTTCTGGTGGACGAAGCGGGGTGCCTGGGTGGCCGTCCTCCTTGGAGCAACATTGATAACCTCTCATTTTCTCTCCGGTCTTGATGTTCCAGTCATGGAAGATGCTCTCCGGTCCTTGATGCTCGTGGCAGTCGGGCTGTCTGTGGGCTTTCTCAGGAAACAAACACTGCATTCGGAGAAGAACCTGCGGGAAACGCGGGACTACTTAGACAGTCTGATCCGTTACGCCAACGCCCCCATCATCGTCTGGGACAAAGAGGGAAAGATCACCCTGTTCAATGCTGCGTTTGAGCAACTGACCGGCTACCGGGCTGATGAACTAATGGCCAGGGCGCTGCAGATTTTATTCAGTGAGGCGACCAAAGACAAATCGCTGCAAAAGATCGAGCAAACCTTGAAAGGGGAGCACTGGGAGACGGTAGAAATCCCCATTCGCTGCAAGAATGGAGAGGAGCGTATTCTTCTGTGGAATTCCGCCAACATCTATGCCCCGGACGCCAAAACCCTGATGGCCACTATTGCCCAAGGGCAGGACATCACCCTGAGGAAACAGGCCCGGGAAGCCGTCGACCAGCGGATGAAAGAACTGGGAGCTTATGAAGGGATTATAGCTTCCATGCTCCGCACCCTTGATCTGGACGAAAGACTCAAGATTGGCCTCAGGGAAATCATGAACCTGACGGGTGCGGAAAAGGCCGGAGTAAGTCTGGTAGAAACCGATCGCCTGGTTATGCGGAAGCAGTTTGGCTTTTCAGAGGATTACTTAGCGTGGGCGGGTGACATGGCCGTTGAGGATTATCCCTCTTGTGAGGAGCTTACCATAGGCTGGAATGACATCCCTGACCCCTCCTCCCGTCTGGAGGCGGCACTAAAAAAGGAAAGCGTGAAAAGCTGGGTGACTGTGCCGTTTAAGTCAGAACAAGGCCTTCTCGGCATCCTCATCCTCGCCTCCGACAGGCCCCAGGCTTTTTCCACGGAACAGATTGATGTCCTGTCCGCATTGACTAACAGCCTGACCTTGATGCTGGAGCAGGCTACCCTCTACCGCACGGCCCAGGAGCGGCAGGCCCGCCTGACCACACTGCGGGAGATTGACAACGCCATCTCCGCCAACCTCTCCATGGAGGGCATCATCGAGGTGGTGCTGCGAAAGGTCAGTCCGCACATCTGGGTTGATGCCGTGGGGATAAGCCTGATAGACTGGAAGCTAAAGCAGACTATACTGGCACGGCTGCATCTGCCCGATGATATGAACATAGAAGGGGAGGCTTTCGGCCTGTCCGACAGCCTGCTGGCCCAATTAGGGGTTGAGAAAAGGTCTGTCATCATCTACGACGTCAAGTCTGATCCCCGGCTACAGAATCACCTGGACATCGTCCGCAAGTACAACCTCAGTTCTTACGTAGGCATGCCTCTGGTGGTTCACGACATAGCCATCGGCGTGCTCCATCTGTTTACCGTGGAACCTCGCCAGTTCAGTCAGGAGGATCTCGATTTCTTTGCCACTATGGCCGGCCAGGCAGCCATCTCCGTGCAGAACGCGCGCCTGTACGAAGAAGCAAGGCGGCGGGCTGCGAATATGGAAAGCCTTGCCAAACTGGGTTTCAATCTATCACAGTTTAGTCAGGAAGAGGAACTTGGCAAACAGACACTCGCCTCTGCCTGTAGTGTCACCGGCGCAGAAACAGGGGCTTTGTTCTGGTACAATAAGGCTGCAAACACCCTTGAGTTGACCACCGGGATAGGTGTCCTGGAGGAGGAAATAAGCCAGGCAAGGGAGATGCATCTATCTCGAGTGGAGCCAGAGACAGGACTGCCCGGACTGGTGGCTTTCACAGGGGAATCCGTGTATGTACCGGATGTGAGTAAAGAGCCTCTCTGGGACGTGAAATCCCTGATGTCCGGTTCAGCCTATGTCGCACCTCTGGTTCACCGCGAAAACCTCTTTGGCGTGTACGTTTTCCTGTCAGAGCGGGTTGACGCCTTCTCATCGGAACAGCGCGCTATGGCCGACACGTTTGTGGCCTACGTTGCCAGCGCTCTCGAAAATATCAGGCTGTTCAGAGAAACTCGGCGTGCCTATAAGGAACTCCAGATGACTCAAAGACAGCTCCTTCAGGTACAGAAGATGGAAGCCATTGGCACGCTGGCCGGGGGTATTGCCCACGACTTTAACAACCTCCTGGTGCCCATCCTCGGTTTTGCGGAGCTTGCCTTCAACGATCTTCCTGCCGGAAGCAAAGAGCGCGAGCATCTGATCCAGGTGCTGGAGGCCGGGAAGCGGGCCAAGGATCTGGTAGCTCAGATCCTTGCCTTCAGCAGGCAGGACGAGGCGGATCGAAAGCCGATCCAGCTTGCTCCTATAGTCAAGGAGGTGCTCAAACTGCTGCACAGGGCCGTGCCAACCACGATTGAGATCCGTCAGAATATCGCGCCGGATACAGGTGCAGTCAACGCCGACCCCACACAGATACACCAGATATTGATGAATCTATGCACGAACGCAGAGCACGCCATGCCCGAAGGCGGTGTGCTGGAGGTCTCGCTCGTGAACGTGGAGCTTGACGAGGAGTTTTGCGCCGGGCACGAAGGCCTCACGGCCGGTTCCCATGTAAGGCTCACTGTCGGGGACACCGGTTGTGGTATGGACGGGGAAACACTGAAGCGCATCTTCGATCCTTTTTTTACCACTAAACGCCCGGGCGAAGGCACGGGCATGGGCCTTTCTGTAGTCCACGGCATCGTAAAGAGCCACGGGGGCGATATCACCGCATACAGCGCACCTGACGTCGGGACGACTTTTCACATCTACCTGCCCGTAGTCGAATCGATTCCCGAAGCCCGGCCTGAGACAGCAGAACCGGTTCGGGGGGGAACCGAGTCGATCCTCTTCGTGGACGACGAGGCGGTGCTGGTGGAGATAGGCAAGAAGACGCTCGAGCGGCTGGGTTACCGCGTTACCACGCGGACCAGCAGTGTCGAGGCCCTGGAACTGTTCCGCGTCAAGCCAGGCGAGTTTGATCTCGTGATCACGGACCAGACCATGCCAAACATGACCGGGGCTGACCTGGCAGTAGAGATCCTCCAGCTTCGGCAGGATATTCCGATTATCCTTTGCACCGGCTTTAGCCATGTTATCACGCCAGAGAAAGCCAGTGTCCTGGGGATACGCGAGTTCGTGATGAAACCTATCATCGGGGCCGAGCTTGGGCGAACCGTGAGACGAGTCCTGGATGCTCGGAATTTGAAACTCGATGTTTGAAACTGGAAACTGGAAACTGGAAACTGGAGGGTAATGATGAAAGAGATCTATGAATTGGATGTTTACAAACTGTCTGAAGAGCTTTCTGATTTGATTTGGTATGGTTTTGATGCTTGGCCCAGAAAAGTTCAGCAAACCATCGGATATCAGATCATTCGATCGGCGGATAGTATTGCGGCAAATCTTGCAGAGGGGTACGGGCGTTATACCCCTGCTGACAGAAAGCTTTTTTATCGTTATGCAAGAGGATCATTCGAAGAAACCAAAGCATGGCTGCGCAAGCTCATCCGCAGAAAGGTTATCGCAGACAAAGAGATCCATAAGTATACGGGAATTATTGATGCACTTGGCCCAAAACTAAACGCTTTTATCAGGAGCACGAAATAGTTTCAAGTTTCAAGTTTCAAGTTTCAAGTTTCAAGTAACGAGGAGCGACAAATGGCAAAAATTCTGATCATAGACGATGAAGAGCAGGTACGGCTGTACCTTCGGAAGATCCTGGAGCCAGAAGGTCACGAGGTTGAGGAGGCCTCTGACGGAAAGGTAGGCATACGGCTCTACCGCGAGGAACCGGCCGACCTCATCATTATGGACATCTTCATGCCAGAGAAGGAAGGTTTTGAAACCATCAGGGAACTGAGGCGCGACTATCCCGACGTAAAGATTATCGCCATCTCGGGCGGAGGAAAGAGGGTCGATTTGGAGATCCTGCCTATGGCGAAGAGGTTTGGCGCTTTGCGCGCCCTGGCCAAACCCTTCACACGGCAAGAGATGCTCGATGCGGTGCAGGAGGTGTTGAATCTGTAAGACAGCAAGCGGCAGGAGCTTCAGGCGACACAGTGGGTTGTAGAAATTCCGAGACGTATATTTAGAGGCATGAACTGTGCCAGAGAGAGTGGCAGGCATAAATCTTGAATACAGAATGCCTCTCCAGCCGGAAGTCCAAATCTGAGGAGGAAGGAAAGATGCAACACAAGGTGCTATTCGTGGACGATGAACCCAACGTGACCAAAGCGTTGAAGCGCGCCCTTCGCACAGAGCCTTACGATATCTTAAGTGCAGGTTCGGCAGACGAGGCCCTTGAAATCCTGGAGCGCGAATCCGTGGATGTGGTCGTTTCAGACGAAAACATGCCCGGCATGACCGGATCGGAATTTCTTGCTGTCGTATATGAGAAATACCCGGACACGATCCGAATCATCTTGACAGGCCATGCAAGCCTGGATGTGGCTATTCGTGCCATCAACGAGGGAGAAATTTATCGGTTCTTTACCAAGCCCTGGAACGACGTCGATCTTGCCATCACCATTCGCCAGGCCCTTCAACAGAAGGATCTGATCGAGGACAGTCGAAGGCTGCTGAAAATGGCCAGACACCAGTCCGCGATTCTGCAAGATCTCGAAAAAGAACACCCTGGGCTTACGAGTGTGAGAAAAGATGCCAGCGGGAGGATTATCATAGAGGATGAAGATTGCGACTTCGACGCCCTGATCGAACAGATAAATGAGGAGGTAACAAAGGCCGAGGAGTTCTTCTCACAACCTCCCACCAAAACATGAAACCCAATCCACAAGTTTGGCTCAAGCACAATCTGGTTACAATGCTCTGCGTTGTAACCCTGGCCCAGACCTGGCCTATAGCCTGAGTAGACTGATTCAGGTACCTTGCGCCAGGGCAGGCCCAAACCGCTGGACGCTCTGCGTCCAATACAGATTGTTTTTTCCAAGACGCAGAGCGTCTGATGGAATACGTTCCCACGCAGAGCGTAGGAACAAAATGGCCGATGTTGTGACCGAGGCCGGAGGAATCGCCCACCTCTCTTCTTATTGACCTGCCAAATCCAATCTGTTACGTAAGGCAATCTGACAAAATTCCACCTGTGCGGTTACTCAAAAAATCCCCCTAAACCTGCCCGCCACCCGCCTGCCAGCGCCAGGTACAGGAGGCAGCTTCAATGCCGGCATGCGTGGCAATGGCGGGCAGGTTGCCGTGCATGCCGGCATTGTAGCTCCCCTGCGAGCGAGGCGTTGGCAGGCGGGTCCCCCTATAATAAAGGGGGACTTTTTGGCCAAAAGCCGGTTCCCCCCTTTGAAAAAGAGGGGTTAGGGGCATAAGCGCTAAGTTATTTTTGCACCGGATGGACTGTGGAAGGTTTACTGAAAAAAATGAAC
>DAOVOU010000020.1 GCA_030629475.1 Desulfobacterales bacterium
ATGCTTCCGCTAAAAACCAACATTCCAATATTCCATCATTCCATCATTCCGGCACGAGGCAAAAATCCAAGCCTCAAAAAAGCCTGTACATTCAATAAGTTGTAGAAATTCCGAGACGTTTTGTTATACAGGAAAATCATTTCCGATACTTTGAAGCGAATAGCGGTTATGTGGGGTACTGCTTTCCTGGGTTGGGCTTTGTGTCTATGCCAGCCGCCCCTGGTCTTGGCCGGGCAGCCATCTTCTCCTTTGAACCGAATCTCCTCACAGGATGCACTGCTGGTGGCCGGGCCCGGCGGCCATGTCATTTACAGCAAGAATGAAACCAGAAAATGTGTACCTGCCTCAACCTTAAAGATTCTAACGGCCCTTGCAGCTATCCATCACCTGGGAAAGTCCCACAGATTCCGGACAGAATTCTATCAGGACCCTGACCAAAATTTAAAAGTAAAGGGGTATGGGGACCCGCTGCTTAAATCCGAGGTGTGGCAAGAGATAGCCCAAGCCCTGACCTCCAGGCTCCAGGGTTTCAAGGATCTGATCCTTGATGACACCTATTTTGTGCATAACATCCATATTCCAGGGGTTGGCTCCTCCACCAATCCTTATGATGCTCCTATCGGGGCGTTGTGTGCCAATTTTAACACGGTTTTTTTCAAGCGGGACGACACAGGAAGGATTGTCTCAGCAGAACCTCAGACCCCCATGACTCCGTTTGCCCTTGAGAAGCTCCGGTTGCTGGGCTCAAATACGGGTCGTGTCACCCTTTGCCAAAACGGGCATGATGCTGCGCGCTATGCCGGGGAACTCGTGGTGCACTTTTTGAAAGAAAGAGGGAAGGTTGGTCAGGGCCAGGTCCGTGAAGGCGTTGTGGGACCTGGAGACACCCTGGTTTACACCTATTATTCGATTCTTACCCTGGAGCAGGTCCTGAAGGAGATGTTTGAGTTTTCGAACAACTTCATAGCCAATCAAATCCTGATCGCCATCGGTGCCCATGTACATGGCCCACCCGGCACTTTAGCCAAAGGGGTGAGGGTACTTTCTGACTTTGCCCGAGACGTGCTACACTTACACGATATTGAGATTGCAGAGGGATCCGGGATCTCAAGAAAGAACCGGCTGTCAGCCCTCGGCATGCTTGCTGTCTTGAGGCGCTTTACGCCGCACCGCGCCCTCCTTGTTCACGAAGGAGGGGTCTTTTACAAAAGCGGCACCTTAAAGGGTGTCAAGACGAGAGCCGGATACATCGAGGACAGATCCGGCAACCCATACTATTTTGTCATCTTTCTGAACAGCTCTCATGCAGATATTGACTCCATTTTCGAGTGTGTTAAAAACAGCCTTGGTAATGGATAAGATTCTTGGTAACCGTTCACGGGTTCAATGGTTCAGGGGTTCAGGGGTTCAGGATTAACCGAAAATCTGAACGGTGAACTCTGAACCTGTGAACGCCTACAGAAAGGTAACCCTGAACAGTGAACTCTGAACCTGTGAACGCCTATGTTTCTTTTTCAGTCATGAAGTTTTTTGCCAGGACTTTTCTTGTAAGCACCCTTGTGACCTTTTTGATTTGTGGGTGTAGCGGCCAGGAAGACCGGAGTGGACCTGCCTCCGGTGCTGCTCCCGACTTCGCACTCAAGGATTTGAATGGAGGTATCTGTCGCCTGGCCGACCTTAGAGGTAAGGTTGTGGTCTTAAACTTCTTTGCGACCTGGTGCGGTCCGTGCCGCCAAGAGATTCCTGATCTTGTCCGGCTTTATAAAGGGTTCGGAGATAAAGGGCTTGAGATCATAGGGGTGTCTCTTGATCAGGAGGGTGAAGCCGTTCTGAGGCCGTTTATTAAGCGTTACGGGATCACTTACCCAATTGTAGTGGGAACCAGGGATGTCATTCTCGATTACGGTGGAATCAAGGGGATTCCGACCACCTTTTTTATAGACCATAATGGTGCAATTACCAATTATTTTGTTGGGTTACGGCCAGGTTATGTGATAGAGGAATCTGTAAGAAAGCTCCTGAAAGAAAGAGGGTAACCCTTCACCTTCTCTCTGCGTTCTTTGCGCACTCTGCGGTGAATTATTACGAAAAAGGCTATGATGAAAAAGGGAGAGATGAAGTTTGAGGGTCAGGGTTCCATTCTCGAGCATCCTTACCAGCCGGGTCAAGACCCCATCAGGGATGCCTGGTACACGACGTTCTTCATAGAAAACCACCTCGATTATTATGCCTATCCTGATAGTGTGGCCCCTCCGGAGCAAGTCCGTTTTATGGTCTACACCGAGGAAAACGAGCGGTACTATCCGTGCTCCGATCGCATGTTCGGCACAATCATGAGACGGGAGAAGTCACGGTTTTTACACGAAAAATATGAAGAGGTCCTCCACAGGATACTCGGCTTGATTGATCAGCAAATCGAGGATAAATTGGACAAAACCTTCTTGAAATCTCTTATCAAAACCAAGTGCCAACACGAGACCCGGGATGGGTTGATGATCCCCTCCCGGCTGGAAAAGCGTCTTCTTAAAATCTACATTGATCGCACCCAGATAGAGGACCCCTATCTGTGCGAAAAGGCCCAACAAAACACGCGGGCTTTTCAAGTGCTCAACTCCGAGGTGTTTCACAAGGCCTTGAACCATGTTGACGATGCCGTTCTCCTTTCCTCCCCGGTTAGCCTCAATGAGATCAAGGAACGCGTGGACTACCTGAAGCTGCGGCGCCTCTTTGCTCTGTCGGTTAAAAGTGCGCTCTGGAAAACTGATGACATCTCGCAATACACGGTGGAGGATTACTTGAGGCTCTTCAGTCGTCCTCTCACCGGAAACGGAGTCGAGCCCTTGTGGCAATTCTTGCGGGTTCAGAGGGAAGAAGGTGCCTCAGGTGTACCGCGGTCTAAGAAGATCTTGTGGCTGGCCGATGAAACAGGGGAGGTAATCGTGGACTTGGCCATAATACGATACCTGGCACAACTGGGCCACAAGATCATCGTTGCCTTCAAAGACGGACCTTTGTTTACTAAGGTTGACTTCTATGATGCGCAGGAAGATGAAAAGCTTTGCAAAGAACTCGAAGGTGCCCTCTTGATCAAGGAAAAGGGCTTGGGTAAGAACGAGTTGGTCAACATTTTGAAAAGCGACAAGAATATCATGGCCATCTCCGATGGTACCCGTGAGAACCTCAACCTTTTATTGGCATCGACAACCTTTGCTCGGATCTTTAAGGAAGTTGATGGCGTCATATGCAAGGGGGCTGATCAAAGACGGCGGTTTTTTGAAACCCACTTCCGGTTTACCCAGGACATTTACAGCATTGCAGAAGACGAAAACGGCTCAGCTTCAATCTGTTACAAGGCCAGACACCATGCCGTCATCAAGTTCTCTCACAAGGATCTCGAAAAGAAGGCACAAGCGATCATATCACAGATGGAAGCTGCCAAACAGAAAGGCATGACAGTCATATTTTACAGTGGCATTATCGGGTCTATCCCTGGTAAGATAACAATGGCCAAGAAAATCATGTCCACGCACACCCAGTACCTCAAAGAGCAGTCTGCCAGCACTTTCATAATCAACCCCTCAGAGCATTATGAGCCCGGAATGGATGCGGATGACTTGATCTACATGTGGGAAATTGTTCAGCGAAGCGGCTTGATCGACATATGGCGGTTCCAGGCATACGATGATATCGTGAAGGCCTTCCAAATCATGAAAACCAAGGTTCCCCCCGAGTGGGTGGGCAAGGATGCCACATTCAGCACTGGTTGTACCAAGGAGATGAAGATCGCTCTTGAGGTTCAAAAGGAACACCGTGAAATGCAGATCATAGGCCCATCGCAAGAAAAATTCCTGAGGCGGGAGGAATATGGCATAGGCAAGATGTACGACCGCCTGTTGAGCAAAATTTGCTTGCCGTAAGCCTTCTTATACCTCCTTCCTCCTGGGGCGAAAACTTAACAAATCAGTTAACTTTTGTGGCGCACGTTGCTTGTAAACTCTGGCAGATACTGGATACTGGTCACTGGATACTGGATTGAATAAGGAAGCTTTTCCTTTTTTGTTATCCAGCATCCCCGCCTGCCATCGCCACGCACAGCACACAGCAAAAATGCCAGCATATTTGGCAACGGCGGGCAGGAAGGATCCAGCAACCAGCATCACGAAGCATAGTCAATGCCCCCACACCAGGGACGTATGGATCCAGCCCACCTCGCCGTCTGCGTGTTGGACCTTTAGCCACTTTTTCTTTCTTTTGAGAAGCTTGAAGCTGACCCCTTTTTCGGCCTGGAATAAGACCCTGAAGCCTGTTCCCGGGCCCTCCCGAACATTGACTATGGTACCTTTGACGATAACGGCCGGGATCTTCTTAAGGAGCCTCCGGTAAATCCATCCTGTGTCTCCTTCAAAGTCACGGATGTGGTGCCAGTTTCCAGATGTCTTAATGATATCAACCGGATAATACTTTCCAGCACTCCACATGATTTCGTGATTTGTCCCCGGACCTGAGCGTACATTGGCCTTGTCAAAAGCAACACTGAGTCGCTTTGCACTGGCCGTGCCAAGGCACAGCACGAACACCAATAGGGTGAAAAGAACGATTTTCTTCATGGGTTTATGTCTCTCAGAAAAGATTTTTGGGTTATTTCTTGAAATCTATAGCAGAACCACCTCACAGGTCCCGGCCAGGGCATCGGAGAACCGCCGGGCGTCGTCTGCAGAACCCACAATGGCACCGTAATGCATCGGAATTGCGAGCCTGGGCTTGATCGCCTTAGCGGCTTCCACGGCCTCCTCGGCAGTCATGACGTAGGTTCCGGATACCGGGAGGAGCGCAATATCTGCCTCCACGGAAGCCATCTCCGGTATCAGATCAGTGTCACCTGCATGATAGATCCTGACACCGTCCACTGTGAGAACAAATCCCAGCCAGCCATTTTCTTTCGGATGAAAATCCTTGTTTGTGTTGTAGGCAGGCACGGCCTCGATCGGGATTCCCGAAACTGTGAGCTTGTCTCCGGGTTGCACGACCCGCACATCCCCGGAGAGCTTCCTGGCCGAATTGGCCTCAGTCACGATCACCGTTGAAGCCTTCCGGACCTTCTGGATATCCTCTGGTGAGCAGTGATCATAGTGCTCATGGGTAACCAGGATAATATCTGCGGGCTCGCATTGCTTGACTTGAAAGGGATCAATGACGATGGCCTTGCCATCTCCTTTGATGAGAAACCCATCATGTCCCAACCAAGTGATGTTCTTGACGACGTCGTGCACCCCCATAACCAGTTCCCCCCTTGCTGTTGTGTTTATTGGGTTTATTGTGTTTATTGGGTTTGTCGTGTTTATTGTGTTTGTCGTGTTGATCGTTATCCTGTTTTTTGAGTTTCTTGAGCTATGGTCTAACCCAGATAAGCCGGAGCCAAACACCCGAAAAACTAATCACGTCTCTTCTTAAGGCGAAGGCCGCAAAACACGAAAGTATAAAAACGCGAAAAAAGCAACACCTTTTCAGTTACAACTACTACGTTTGTCAACTACCTGAACGCCACTCAACGGCATCTATAGCCATTACCGTCATTCGTCTTTTCTTTCATGCTTTCGTGATTATCCTCTTTGTTCCCCCGTAACCCAACAAACCCAATAAACCCAACAAACTCAATAAACCCAACAAACTCAACAAACCCAATAAACCCAACAAACCCAATCATACACTATAAAACCTCACGGCTGGCAGCTCGACACAGGTCAGCTTGTTGCCGTAAACGGCACCGGTATCAATGCCAATCTTGTTGTGGAGAACCAGTGGTTCACGAAAAGGTGTATGTCCAAAAATCACACGCTTTCCAAAATCAAAATCAGAATATATAAATTCATCCCGTATCCAGAGCATATCAAATTCATCTTGTTCCTCAAGGGGTATGTTCGCCTTCAGGCCCGCGTGGACAAAGATGTACTGGTCCGTCTCATAATATAGACGCAGCTTGTCAAAGAAGTCGAGATGTGTACTCGGTATAAGGTCGGCTCCGGCAGGGGGACTCTGCTTCAAGTAGCTATCCAGGGTTGCTTGCCCACCGTTGGCCAGAAAGCTGAACCTGTCTACTCCACTTAAGTAAAGCTTGAGCATGAGCTCGTGATTTCCCTTAAGAAAGATCACACGGCTCTGCCGCCTGGCCAGATCAATCAGATAGTCCACGACCTCCTTTGACTGAGTGCCTCGGTCGATATAGTCTCCTATGAACAGGAGCGTATCTTTTTTCGGGTCAATATCGATCATGCCCATCAACGAGATTAACTTGTCAAGGCAGCCATGTATGTCACCAACAGCAAATGTTCTTTCCATTACATCCAGTGAAACAGAAAGACCCGTTTCCGCTCATCCAGCCGGTTGATTCCCTCATCGTGGGCCATCTGAATTGCCTCCTGGTATTCTTCGTCAGTGATGGAGCGCCTCAGGGCCGGCACCTCAGAGGCACGGCCGCACGGTCTATACTGTGCCATAATGTTTACATAGCTGTTAGGCGAGATTTCCCTGGCCAAAAAACGCATGATCTGCCGTGTCCCAGCCAGCCCCTCGGGAAGCACCAGATGACGGATCAAAACGCCTCTCTGGGCAATCCCCTGCTCATCCATCACCAGTTCCCCCACCTGGCGGTGCATCTCCTTCAGGGCCTCCCGGGCTACTTCAGGATAATCTGGTGCGTCGGAGAGTTCCTCGGCTACCTTAGGATCCCAATACTTGAAGTCAGGCATGTAGATATCAAACACCCCGTCTAAGATGGCCAGGGTCTCAGACCTGTCATAGCCGCCCGTATTGTACACTAGAGGGACCCTGAGTCCTCCTTCAATAGCCTTGTCAAGTGCAGCCAAAATCTGCGGCACAACGTGAGTGGGCGTCACAAAGTTGATGTTATGGCAGCCCCTATCCTGGAGGAAAAGCATAGCCCTGGCAAGCTGTTCTGAGGAGAACTCAACACCTTGGCCTTCGTGGCTGATGTCGTAGTTCTGGCAGAAGATGCACAATAAGTTGCACCGGGCAAAAAATATAGTACCCGAGCCGTGGTTCCCGACCAGGGGGCTCTCCTCCCCAAAGTGTGCGTTAAAGCTTGACACAATGGCATGTTCCCCTGTTTGGCAGATCCCCTTTTCGTCTGAGAGCCGGTCCACGCCACACGCCCTTGGACACAGGGTACAGGCCTTCAGGATTTCGTAAGCCTGATCTATCTTATCTTTGAGGAGACCTCTGTTGTGGGTTTCCAAATATGCAGGTTTGAAGGGAGCCATAGCTTCCGAACTATTTGCTGGTTTTCCGTTTGAGTGAAAAGATAATATCCTAAATCTTTATTAAACATCAGTGGCCATGTCAATCCATTATTACGGCTGGGGGCTCCACCGTTTTCAGGGAACATCACGTTTTTGGAAAGGCATAATCGGATGTTGATAGAGATTGAAAAGTCTGATAGAATTAATGTTTTAGGATTCTTGGTAGTATAGGAATTCCCTTTTTTGAGCGGCGTGACCGCGTTATATAAAATCGTGAAGCGATTTTATAAGGGAGGGAATATGATTGTCAGATTCTGGGGGGTTCGTGGTTCTGTTCCCACACCCTTGGGTGCTCAGCAGCTCAAAAAAAAGATAACGTGGGCCCTAAAAGGGGCGTCTGATCGTGATATTATGGACGAGCGGGCGGCGGAACACTATGTGGAAGGACTTCCCCTGCACATAAAGGGAACATATGGCGGTAACACCTCATGTGTTGAGCTCCACTCTGAGGATACCACGATCATCTTTGATGCGGGCACGGGTATAAGGCTGCTCGGTCTGCACCTTATGGACGGCAGATTCGCCAAGGGGGCCGGAACAGCCCATTTATTCCTGAGCCACACACATTGGGATCATATACATGGGTTTCCCTTTTTCCTTCCAGCATATGTCCCCGGGAACCGAATCATTATCTACAGCCCTCATTCCGATGTAGAGAAGCGTTTCTCTATGCAGCAGGACCCCTGGTATTTCCCGGTGCCACTCAAGGCCATGCACGCGGACATTAAGTTCGTTTCACTTTCAGAAGGGCAAAACGTGGCCATTGGTCATGTTAATGTGACAAATATCAAATTGAACCATCCTGGTGGGTCTTTTGGCTACCGGGTTAGAAAACAAGACGCCTCATTTGTGTATGCCACGGATACAGAGTTCACCAATCTCTCTGAATCGGACATGGGAAAGTACATAGACTTCTTTTCCCGGGCAAAGGTTCTGGTATTTGATTCGCAATATACGCTAAGGGAAGCCCTGGAAAAAGAA
This sequence comes from Desulfobacterales bacterium, assembly GCA_030629475.1. Taxonomy (GTDB): domain Bacteria; phylum Desulfobacterota; class Desulfobacteria; order Desulfobacterales. The sequence goes on from DAOVOU010000020.1 coordinate 8,298, forward strand.
GACTGGGGCCACAGTTCCTCCCTGACAGGTGTGGACATGGCCCGTGACGCCGGGGTTAAGACTCTGGTTCTTTTTCACCATGAGCCCACGTATGATGATAATACCCTGAGGGATATTCTTCAAAGGACTCGCAAGTACGCGGAGCTGCAGGGCTTAGACCAGACATGCAAAGTGATCATGGCCTACGAGGGTTTGGAGTTGGTAGTATAAAATAGCTTCGCGATTTTATGTAACGCGGCTTCGCCGCTCGAAAAAAGGAAATTCCTCATAAACCCATTATTCCATCATTCCAGTATTCCATTATTCCAATTCTGAGCGAAGCGAACTAACTTATGACTCAGACACGTTGGAAAAAGTTTATTGGGTGCGATACTTGGGCAGCCGTGTTTCTCGTTCTGCTTGTGAGTTCAGTTGCCTACGCTCAGGCCGAAGTCAAAAAACACCAGGGACCACCGGCAGTGCCCGTTAGGGTTGCACGGGTCGTTCAGGACACGGTTTCAGACCAGATAACTTTGGTTGGAAGCACTGAAGCGATTGCCCGCAGCACGATTGCAGCCGAGGTGTCCGGACTGGTGGAGGACTTTCCGGTCCGCGAAGGAGACTTTGTTGAAAAAGGGCAGGCCCTTGCCCGTCTGAGATCGACCGATCTTGTGCTGCACCTGAAGGCAGCGGTAGCTGCCAGGGAGAGAGTTCGAGCGAACTTGCTCTTTGCTCAAAAAGAACTGGCGCGGTATACCAAACTCAAACATACCGACAGCATCGCGGCAAGGAAATATGATGAGGCGTTGTATCAATATCAATCCCTGGAACAGGAAGTATTGCGTATTGAGGCTGAAATCGAGCTTCTTAATGATGACATTCTGAAAAAAACAGTCGTTGCCCCTTTTTCAGGTTTTGTGGCCAAAGAGCATACCCAGGTAGGAGAGTGGATACCGGTTGGCGGACCGGTGGTAACCCTTGTTGATCTGGCACACATACGGCTCATCGTGGATGTCCCGGAACGGTATGTCGTGAAGCTTTTTCCGCAGAACCGAGTTCGAGTCATGGTGGCAAGCATATCCGATGAACCGTTTTTGGGTAAGATTTCTGCCATCCTTCCCGAAGGAGACCCTAATGCTCGAACTTTCCCTGTGCGAGTGAGCCTTGTCAACCCGGGCTTGAAAATCAGGAGCGGTATGGAGGCAAGGGCCACCTTCAACCTCGGAAGCAAAAAGAATGCCCTCCTGGTACCAAAGGATGCCATAGTAACGGCAGGAATCAATCGACTGGTCTTTGTCGTAACCAGCAGTGTGGCTCAGCCCGTGAATGTCCGGATCATTGGCTATTACGACGGCAATGTAGCCATTGAGGGCCCCATCAAGCCAGGAGATTACGTGGTCATTCGTGGCAACGAGCGCCTGCAACCGGGGCAGCCCGTGGAAATATTGGAGTGAGCTAAAGTGTTTTCCCCATGAAACTCGTTGATACTGCCATAAAGAAGCCCGTGACCGTGACGGTCGGGGTTATCCTGCTGGTCCTCTTTGGTCTTATCTCGCTTTTCAGAATTCCCATTCAGCTCACCCCCAACGTGGACATCCCGGAGATTTCCGTGGAAACCGCCTGGCAGGGTGCAAGCCCCTTAGAGGTCGAACGGGAGATCATCGATGTGCAGGAAGATGAGCTCAAGAACGTAGAGGGACTTGACAAGATGAAAAGCGAAAGCAGTGATGGCTTGGCCTACATCAATTTAATGTTCGAGATAGGCACAGATCCTGATGCGGCCCTGCTCAAGGTTTCCAATAAGCTCGATCAGGTGAAGAAATACCCCGACAACATGGACAAACCGATCGTCAAGTCTGGGGGCCGGCACGAAACAGCGATTGCGTGGATGCCCCTCCGCGCCCTCGACGGATACGAGGGCGTGCTGAGTCATGAATACGATTTTTGTGATGACTACGTAAAACCTCGCCTGGAGCGGATCTCCGGTGTGGCTTCGGTCAATATCTACGGGGGGCAGGAGCGTGAGCTTCAGGTGATTGTGGATTCAGAGGCTTTAGCTGCCCGCAATATCACAATCCCTGAGTTGATGAAGGCCCTGGATGTGGAAAATAAGAACATCAGCGCGGGAGACTTTGATGAGGGGAAACGCCGGTATATTGCCCGCACAGTCGGGGAGTACAAGACCCCGGAAGATGTGGCCAAGGTCATCATCAAGCGGGTCAACGGGGTTCCCATCACCGTCGAGGACGTAGCTCGCGTTTCCTTAGGCTATGAAGATATCCAAGTGGTTGTTCGGCACGAGGGGATCCCCACTATTGTGATGAATGCGGTTCGGGAAACCGGTTCCAACGTCCTGGTCGTTATGAAGAAAATACAGGAGGCCCTTGCTGAACTGAACAACGGTATCCTGAAGGATCGCGGATTGCACATCGACCAGGCTTATGATGAGACAAACTACATCTATGGCGCCATTCACCTGGTGACGAAAAACATCTTTGTAGGCGGGACTCTGGCGATCATCGTACTCCTGGTCTTTCTGCGAAACTTCACCAGTACCTTGATAGTATCGCTTGCCATCCCAATCAGTGTGGTAGGGACTTTTCTTTTGATGACGCTTTTCGGACGCAATATCAATGTGGTCAGTCTGGCTGGCATGAGCTTTGCAATCGGAATGGTAGTGGACAACTCCATTGTCGTCTTTGAAAATATCTTTCGTCACCGTGAGATGGGAAAAAGCCGTGTGCAGGCTGCCTATGACGGCACTGTCGAAGTTTGGGGCGCGGTCCTCGCCAGCACCCTGACCACAGTTGCCGTGTTTCTTCCCGTTATCTTTGTCGAAGAAGAGGCGGGCCAGCTCTTCCGGGACATTGCCATTGCCATCAGCAGCGCGGTAGCCCTGAGTCTGTTGGTATCGATTACCGTGATTCCGACCCTTTCTTCCAAGATACTCGGAAAAGTCCGGCGCACTGAACCCTCACGCAAGCAGTCATGGTCCATCTATCGCCTGGCAGCGGGGTTTACCAGCGGGATTACCGGATTCGTTTACTGGATGTGCGGCCGGGTCTCGGCACGCCTCGGGTTGGTTGTTTTGATGACAGGCCTGGCCATCGGCATGGCCTGGTTCCTGATGCCGAAAACAGAATACCTGCCAGAAGGAAATCGGGAACTTCTGTTCGGGATTCTTTTGCCTCCGCCCGGATACAATCTTGAAGAGCTCGATGAAATCGCAAAAACCGTAGAAAAGGATGTCCTTCCTCTTATAGCACATGAAGGCGAAAGCGAGGCTGCCAGGAAATTGAACCTTCCCGAGGTAAAAAATTTCTTTTTTGTGGCCTGGGGACAACAGGCTTTTTTCGGAATAGTGTCAAAGATCCAGGAAAGAACGCGAGAGCTGCTTCCGCACGTCTACGGCGTGCTGAGAAAAATCCCTGGCATGATTGCCATTGTCCAGCAGCCGAGCCTCTTTGCTCGCGGCATTGGCGAAGGGAGATCCATTGAGATAGAAATCAAGGGCCCGGAGATAGAGCGCCTGATTATGCTCGGCCGACGTATATACGGTCAGGTAGCCCAACTCATTCCCAATGCTCAGATACGTCCCATTCCAGGCCTCGATCTGGGCAACCCTGAAATGCGGGTGATACCGAACCGTGATCGGCTGAGTCGTTTGGGGATGACGACTGCTGACCTTGGCAGAACCGTGGATGCGCTCGTGGACGGCGCCAAGGCGAGCAATTATCGGCTTTATGGTGATGAAATTGACTTGGTGGTGAAGGCAGATGAGGCCAAGCTCAAGCGGACACAAGAGCTGGCCAACTTGCCGATCCAGACCCCCAGAGGGGAAAGGGTGACCCTGGGATCGTTGGCTGAGATTCGCCTGGAAGAGGGACCTACCCAGATCAACCACATCGATTCGGAGCGCGCCATTACGATTCAAGTAATCCCCCCAAAGGAGATTCCCTTGGAGACCGCCATGGCCACAGTCAGAGATAAGGTCGTGGGACCCCTCAAGGCGGAGCTTGGGACCCTCTACCGTATTGAGCTGAGCGGGACCGCAGACGACTTGACCCGCACGAGGCGGGCCCTCCAGTGGAACATCATTTTGGCTCTTGTCATCAGCTACCTCTTGATGTCTGCTCTTTTCGAAAACTTCTTTTATCCCTTTGTCATCATGTTTAGTGTGCCGCTTGCCGCAGCCGGAGGGTTTGTTGGCCTCCTGCTGGTAAACGTCTTTATCGGTTATCAAGCCCTGGACATCATTACCATGCTGGGCTTTGTGATCTTAGTGGGGATCGTTGTCAACAACGCGATCCTTATTGTACACCAGGCTCTCAACAATATGCGTGACAGTAACATGGGACCGCGGGAGGCCATTCGGGAATCGGTCCGCACGCGTATCCGGCCCATATATATGAGTGCCGTGACCAGCGTTTTCGGGATGCTCCCCCTGGTGCTTACCCCTGGCGCGGGGTCCGAGTTCTACCGGGGCCTTGGCAGCGTGGTGGTGGGCGGCCTCCTGGTATCCACGGTCTTCACGATCTTCCTGGTGCCTGCGCTCTTGAGTCTGGTGCTTGATGCCTCCGCAGCCATCAAGAAGAGTTTGAGGGTAAGAAGGACGTGAGATTGAAGAATTCAGGAATTGAGGAATTCAGGAATTCAGGTCTTCAACTTTAGGCACTTTAGCTCACTTTAGGCACTCTGTTATTGACAAGTGACCAATGACCACTCCCGAGATAGCTATGTTGTCAGAGAGTCGTAGAGATTTCGCAGGGTGGAAGTCTGAACCCGGCAAGCCGCTGCCTCTCGGTGCCACGATGAC
>DAOVOU010000082.1 GCA_030629475.1 Desulfobacterales bacterium
GCATAGAAGCACCCTAGTGCAATGTCTCGAAAGTTCTACGTTCGATTTTGGCATTTTAACATGTTGACGAAACGCATAAACCGTTGCGAAAATACGAATATCGAATTCCGAAATCCGAAACAATATCAAAATCCAAATGTTCGAAATTCAAAACAAATGCGGTCTGGTGGTGTCCCTTTCCGTTTTTGTCATTGAGATTTCTGTCATTTGAATTTGTTTCGGATTTCGATATTCGGATTTCGGAATTCAATGCTGGTGCAAAGTGGATGAAATACAGTATTATTTCAAATTGCCATTTTGAAATGCAGAATTCATGAAACAATGTACTAGAGCCCGGTCTCTGACAGCTCCTCAATCAGGGCCTTCTGTTTCTTGTTCAGACGTCTACGGGTCTTGACGAGAATGCGTGCGTATAGGTTTCCCCTTTGACTCTTTTTCATTTCAGGAAGGCCGTATCCCTTCATGCGCAGCTTGGTTTGATGCTGTGTCCCGGGGGGTATCTTCAGGTTCAGGTTCTTTCCATCCACAGTTGGAATCTGTATCTGCGTCCCCAAAAGGGCCTCGGTCAACTTGATTTCTCGGTCGATATAGAGGTCATGGCCTACCAGACTAAAGACGGGATCATCAAGTACCTTGGCCTGGATGTACAGGTCTCCGGGTGGTCCGCCAAAGGTCCCGGGCTGCCCTTTGCCAGCCAGTCGAAGTTTTTTCCCGGTCGCCATTCCTTTGGGGATCTTGACATTGATCTTTTGCCGTTGACCACCTTGCTCCAGCGCTATGGTTTTGGTCGTCCCGCGGAATACCTCCTGGAGGGTCAGGGGGAGCTCATATACAAGGTCCGATCCTTTGACTTGAGCCCTTTGGCCTGCTGTATAGGCACTGAAAGGGTCTCCGCCAAAACTAAATCCACATCTTCGACCACCGCCACCACCGCCCATAAATATATTTGTGAAACTGCTGTCGTTGAAGCCAAACTCCTTGAAGATGTCACCGAAATTGAAGCCCCTGAATATGTCTTCCTGTGAGTAACGCTGGCGGAAACCAGATGCACCAAATGTATTGTACTCCTTACGCTTCTCCTTGTCACCCAAAACGGCATAGGCCTCGCTGATTTTCTTGAACATCTCTTCGGCCGATTTATCGCCTTTGGTGCGATCAGGATGATATTTCATGGCGAGCTTGCGATAAGCCTTCTTGATGTCGCCCTCGCTGGCGTTTCTGGCAAGGCCTAAGATTTTATAATAATCGGTTTCAGGCATCTAGTGATCCTCTGCTGGAGAAGCATAGAATGAAATATTGAGATGTGATATATAAATTAAATATAATTAAATCCCCTACAATGTCAAGGAAATAACAGGCGACACAATGGGTTGAAACTCTATGGGGCAATATATGGATCAAAGATTGCCGAACGGGCTTTCCTCCCGTGCCATCAAAGAACACCTCAGGACTCGATGGCTTGGCCAACGGGCAGTTTGTTGCTTTGATGTAGTTGAATCCACTAATACAGAAGCGAATCGTCTGGCTCGAGAAGGGGCTCCGGAAGGGACGGTGATAGTGGCTAATGCCCAAACCAGGGGGCGGGGCCGCCTGGGGCGCTCCTGGGTCTCGCCTCCAGGAAACGGGCTATACCTTTCCATCATATTGAGGCCTGGGTGCCCTCCGGACTGGTTTCCAAGGCTCACATTAACCGCAGGCGTGGCCGTGGCTTCAGCAATTCAGGAAACAGGGATGAGACCTCAGCTCAAATGGCCAAACGACATTCTGATTGCCGGTCGGAAGGTTGGGGGTATCTTGATAGAGACTGTCTTCGACAATAGACAAATCGGCTCTGCTATTCTTGGCATCGGCATAAATGTGAATACGGAACAGGACGAGTTTTCAATTTCTGTCCGAAACCTGGCCACCTCCCTTCGACTCAGCCTTGACAAACCGGTGTCGCGGATTCATCTCCTTCAAACCTTGCTGTACCAGCTCGAGCAATGGTACGAGTTTTTCTGCACAGGGGACTTTGAGACCATCCTTGAGGCATGGTGTCAATTTGAAAACACCCTGGGAAGAATGGTTAAGGTGTTCCTCTCGGAAAGAAGGCTTGTCGGTGTGGCCGAAGCTTTGGAGTCAGACGGCACACTCCTGGTTCGAGACAAAAGGGGTTGCCTGCACAGGGTCGTAGCGGGGGATGTCGTGCATTGTCGCATAGGATAGGATCGGAAATCGTGAAATGATGACCAAGCCCGAATGACAAATGACGATTGAGGCACATAGGCGACGCGAACACCTTGACGCTTCTATGTTTGTTGTGCTACGTGAGTTGATCGTAATAGGATGACAAATAACAAATAACAGATGACAGACAACAGATGACAAATGACAAATGACAAATAACGAAACGTCAGAAAGGAGTAGTAAAGTGGATACTGTTGTCTTACTCAAGCAGGTGCCTGATACGGAAACTTTGATCCAGATTGCTGATGACAAAGTCTCTATCAGGACAGAAGATGTCAAATGGGTCATCAACCCATACGACGAGTTTGCTGTTGAAGAAGCGCTTCGAATCAAAGAGAAGCACGGAGGCAAGGTGACGATTCTTTCCATGGGACCTGAGCGAGCTGTCGAGTCTATCCGCACTGCGTTGGCCATGGGTGCGGACGAAGGGGTGTTGATCGACGATCCGGCTACCCAGGGGAGCGATGCCCTGGGCACGGCCAGGGTGCTGACTGCCGCCCTAAGAGAGACTGGCTACGATCTTGTCATAGCAGGTCAGCGGGCCGTGGATGACGACGGCTATCAGGTTCCGGCTGCTGTTGCGGAACTACTTGGGATTGCGCAGGTTTCCATGGTTATTAAGGAAGAGATTACTGACGGCAAGATCAGGTGTGAGCGCACCATTGAAGGAGGGACTGTGGTTGTCGAGACCGACCTGCCCGCCCTTTTTACCACCCAGAGAGGAATCAATGAACCCCGATATGCCTCGCTTCCAGGCATCATGAAGGCGAAGAAGAAGCCCCTGGTCAAGAAGACACTGGCCGATCTTGGGGTAGATCCGAGCGAAGTGGGGGAGGCCCCGGCAAAATGTCGAGTGAAGAATTTGTCCTTTCCACCGGAAAGGTCACCGGGGAAGATCATTGAGGGGAAAACGGTAGAGGCCAAGGCGGCTGAGCTTGTAAGATTACTCAGAGAAGAGGCGAAGATTATTTAACGTCAAACGGTTGCGGTTGCGCGGCTCGTTACGATGTTCGGTTTACGTTAAACGGGTTTGAAAGATGACGCAACCGACAGACGATAGACGGTTCACATTGAACGGTTACGCAGCTCGTTTCGGTGTTTCGGCCTACGTCAAGCGGTTTAAGAAATGATGTAACCGACATACGTAACGAGCCGCGCAACCGATAGACAATAAACGAAAACAGGAGAGACTAATATGGCACAGGGTATTTTGGTATTTGCAGAACAGGTTGACGGAAGTTTTCGTAAGATTGCCTATGAGGCTGTGAGTGAAGGGAGACGGCTGGCCGACACCCTTGGCGAAACAGTAACTGCGGTCGTACTCGGTTCTGGTGTAGACGGGATTGCCGGGGAACTGGGGAAATACGGGGCAGACAAGATCCTTGTGGGTGATGATCCGGCCTTGGCTGACTACACCACAGAGGCTTACACGAAGGTGCTCTTCGACATTGTCAAGGATAACGATCCCAGGATTTTGCTGTTGGGGGCTTCAAGCCAGGGCAAAGACCTGTCTGCGCGGCTGGCAGTGCGCCTGGGGGTTGGCCTTGCCATGGATTGCATTACCTTGAAACTTGATGGAGAAAAACTCGTTGCCACAAGACCTATGTACGGGGGCAAGGTTCTTGCGGAAGTAGCCCTGGAAGGGGTGCCGCAGATGTCAGCCTTACGTCCTAATGTTACGGAGATTGTGGAGGCGGCAAAGACAGGGGATGTGGAAAGGCTTCCAATAGACACAGGTGTCGTCAAGACACGGGTTGTGGAAAAGCGGGTGGAGACTGCCTCCAGGGTGGATCTGACCGAGGCCGATGTCATCGTGTCAGGTGGACGCGGTATGGGGGGCCCTGACTTTAGCGTTATTGAGGAACTGGCCGACGATTTGGGTGGTGCGGTAGGGGCATCAAGATCGGCGGTAGATGAAGGCTGGCGCCCACATTCTGATCAGGTGGGCCAGACCGGAAAGGTCGTCTCCCCGAACCTTTACATTGCTTGCGGCATCTCCGGGGCCATTCAGCACCTCGCCGGCATGGGATCCTCTAAGTATATTGTAGCCATCAATAAGGATCCAGAGGCGCCTATCTTTAAAAAGGCTGATTACGGTATCGTGGAAGACCTCTTTAAGGTGGTTCCGGCCATAACGGCCGAGTTGAAAAATAGGCACTAACTGTACTTGCGTATGAAAGATCTGAAGGAACAGATCTTGGAATCGGTCCGCCAAGACCTGGCTGAGATTGAGGTTGCCCTTACGGATAACCTCAAACCTTATCTTCCCCTGGTCTCTCATGTAGCCAAATACATTATGTTCAGCGGTGGCAAAAGGATACGCCCGCTTCTGATGGTGCTTTCAGCACGGCTTTGCGGCTACAGGGGAGACTATGACAAAACACTGTCAGTTGTGTTTGAGTACCTTCATGCTGCTACCCTGCTTCATGATGACCTGGTTGACGGTGCCGATATCCGGCGCGGCAACCCTGTGGCCCATTCGATTTGGGGAAACCCGGCCACGGTCTTGGTTGGAGACTTCCTGCTGGCCCGCTCCATTGCCATTGCAGCACAGGCAAATTCTGTTCCAATTATTGATATCCTTGCCCATACAACAGCCCAAATGTCGGAAGGAGAGATACACCAGCTGTTGCACCGCGGAGATCTTGCTGTAGACGAAACAGATTACATGGAGGTGATCACCCGCAAGACGGCCTATCTGATTCAGGCGGCATGTCAAGTAGGGGCTTTGCTAGCAGAGGCGTCAGAGGAACAGGTGCAGACATTGGCTGATTACGGATATCACTTGGGGATTGCCTTTCAGATGGCTGATGACCTTCTCGATTATACGGGGGACACCATGATGCTGGGAAAGACCACAGGAACAGACCTGAGGGAAGGGAAGCTGACGCTGCCTGTCATCTATGCGCTGAATCGCGCTACCAGGGAAGACCGCAGACGTCTGGAAACCATCATTCGAGATATGGATATTACACGGTCGGATTTTGAGACCGTGCTGGGGCTGATCAAGAAGTACGGCGGTACTGCATACACCAGAGACCGCGCCCAGAAGCACATCGAACAAGCAAAGAAATGCCTTGACATATTCAGCGCCTCAAAGCCCCGGACCCTTCTAGAACAGTTGGCCGATTATGTGCTAGTGCGCAAGATGTAATCTAAGCTATGCGTTAGAGACCTCCTTTTTCATCCGCAGCCGATTTATGCTGATCAGAGGCTTGTTTTTCCAGAACTAACAAACCAACTAGAGAATGACCTTTGAATTGTCCTTGTTCATCTTTGGTGATATGCTTGATTTGTGTTTTTAGATATTCTGGCGGACTTGATGAATCGGTCGGGTAGCACAAAAAAGAAACAGTATTCGTCTCAAGCGAATAAATGTATTGACATCTGGCAGATACTATGATTTTCTTCATGTTGTATTAAGGACTTTTTTGGGTGAGGATCCGTTATGCGTTTGTTACCGCTTGAGCTTTTGCTTCTTCTTGGGCTTCTTCGGGAAGAGGCTTGCCTCCGGTAATCAACGCACAATCCAGACAATGATGGGCCGCAGGCAGCAAAACCTGCGGCCTTTTTTGTGGTGACCGTGCGGTTAAGGGACTGTGGCGTCTAAATTGCATAGTATGATAGGATTTTTCTTTTTTTGAGCGGCGAAGCCGCGTTGTATAAAATTGCGAAGCTATTTTATAAGGGGAGGAACCAATGGAAAAAATCTTTGTTTTTGACACCACTTTGAGGGATGGCGAACAGGTTCCAGGGGCATGCCTTAATCCACGAGAAAAGCTGGAGATCGCCTTGCAACTGGCGCGTTTGGGAGTAGATGCGATTGAGGCCGGATTCCCGATCTCATCTCCGGGTGATTTTGAGGCTGTGAAGGCGATTGCCGAAAGGGTTAAGGGTCCTACTATCGTGGCATTGGCGCGTGCTGTTCGCCAAGATATTGAAACAGCCTGGAACACAATAAAAGGTGCTGAAAAACCTCGTATTCACGTCTTCTTACCGTCATCAGATATTCATATCCAGAAAAAGTTTGGTACAGATCGAAAAAAGCAATTAGAGCGGGGACTGGAGGCCTTAGAATATGCCAAATCTCTGTGTCCTGAGATAGAATACTCCCCTGAGGACGCTTCCAGGACTGATCTAGAATATCTGGCTAAGGTAGTGGAGCAGGTTATTGCTGCTGGTGCTACAGTCGTCAACATCCCGGACACAGTTGGCTATGCAGTTCCCGAGCAGTTCGGCCAGCTCATTGCTTATCTCAAGCGAGAGGTTTCAGACATCGACAAAATCGTGCTCAGTGTTCATTGCCATAACGACCTGGGCCTTGCCACCGCCAACACCTTAGCGGCCATTGAAAACGGAGCAAGACAGGTGGAGTGCACCATGAACGGCCTTGGAGAAAGGGCGGGGAATGCTTCCTTAGAGGAAATTGTCATGGCCATCAAGACGCGGAAGGACTATTTCAGATTCTTCACCACGGTGAACACCCGTGAGATCATGAAGACCAGCAAGTTGGTCAGCCGATTGATGGGGATGCCAGTCCAGGCCAACAAGGCCATTGTAGGCTCGAATGCCTTTTCCCATTCTTCTGGCATCCACCAGGATGGCATCCTCAAAGACCGTGCCACGTACGAAGCTATCCGCCCCGAAGATGTGGGGATCAGCGAACATGCCATGGTTCTTACGGCAAGATCGGGCAGACATGCCCTCAGGCAGAAAATCTCGGAAATAGGCTACGATCTTCCGGAACAAGAGCTTGAAGCTGTTTATAGTCAGTTCCTCTCTGTTGCCGACAAGAAAAAGCGAGTCTATGATGAAGATCTGGCTGTCATAGTCCAGGACGCGATCTTTGCCCATTTAGATCACAGTAAACTATACGGCCTTGAATCATACAAACTGACCACGGGCAATGGAGAGGTTCCTGAGGCCAGGGTGAGGCTGCGACGGGAGGAAGTCATTCTGGAGGCGACTGCTCAGGGTGATGGGCCTATCGATGCTATCTTTAAGGCGATTGACAAAGTAGCTGGTGTTTATCACAAACTTGAGGACTTTCAGGTCAAGGCTGTGACCGAGACCAAGGAGGCCATGGGCATTGCGACTGTGCGGGTGTCTCGCGAGGGTTTTCGTGCTGTGGGTCGGGGATCCAGCACTGACATACTCAAGGCCAGCGCCAAGGCTTATGTCCAGGCCATCAACCGGCTCGACTGGTTGCTCCAGCGCAGTTCTGAGGCTGACCCTGTTGAGCATAGCGCCTGAAGCAGCCTTTAGACATCGAACTTGAGGGCTTTGTCCTAATTAATCAAGGGTAAACCCCCGGCTATGCCGGGGGACTCCCAGAGTTTGATATTTCCGGGAGTATGCTTTTGGCCCATTTTGTGGGGGACGGAGCCCCTACGCTACAAGTAGCGTGCCCCCTCCCCGCCTGCCAAGGCCTGGGTCACACCGAGGTTACAATGCCCACACACAAGGCAATGGCGGGCAGGGGTTACAATTCAGCCGTCGTAGCTGACGCTACTATGGCGAAGTCGGCTGCCCACACACAAGGCAACCTGCCCGCCATTGCCAGAGATGCCGGCATATAAGCTCAATTCTGTCTCAGGCGTTGGCAGGCGGGTGGCGGGCAGGTGCGGGGCACATATTGTGGGGGATAGAGCCCCATAAGCGCTAAGTTGTTTTGTAAACGTTCACAGGTTACATTTATGCCGTACGGAA
>DAOVOU010000314.1 GCA_030629475.1 Desulfobacterales bacterium
AATTCATAGAGATGACCAGAACCAAATGACCCCGGTGAAGTAAAAAAAGCGACTTCTGAACCCGTGAACGGTTACGGAGAAAGCTCATGAAAAAGGTTAGAGCTCATGTCATAATTGACGGACGTGTCCAGGGGGTGTGTTTCAGGATGGACACAAGGCGCGCAGCCTTGGAACGGAGCGTTAAGGGTTGGGTGAGGAATCTACGCGATGGCAGGGTCAGCGCGGTATTTGAAGGCGAGGAGAACGATGTGAAATCTATGCTGGAATGGTGCGAAATCGGCCCCCCTTTGGCCCGTATAGGCAGAGTGGCTGTGGAATGGGAACCCTATACTGGCGAGTTTGACAGCTTTGAAATCACCTTTGTATAGAGCAGTTAGTTCTCACTCCCCCCCAAACCCTCTCCCTCGTAGGCCTACGCCTCGGAGAGGGGAGGGCAGGGTGGTGGATGATAATTACAAAACGCTGTACTAGAGGGCGTCTTTCAACGCTTTACCCGGCTTGAACCTTACAGTATTGGAAGCCTTGATCTTGATAGTTTCACCCGTCTGAGGGTTTCTACCCTTTCGCGCTTTGCGACGGACCTTTGAAAAAGTGCCAAAGCCTACCAGGGTTACCCTGCCTTCCTTCTTTTTCAGGGCCTTGGTGACGCTATCCACAAAGGAATTCAGTGCAGCACCGGCCTCTGCCTTAGAGATACCAGCATCGTTGGCCATCTTCTCCACAATTTCTGCCTTTGTCATCCTTGCTCTCCTCCCTTTTTGCTTAAAGTTTAACCTGTGTAACATTGGCACACAATCGTTTGTGTGGCCAATGAATAGCTTACTACACAGGGTTGACGCCAATCTCTACCAAAGAACCCCGCTGTGACAGCGATTTTGCCCATACATTGATATGATTGAGATGTCAACAGTATAATGAAGTTTTCTTAATTTTGTTTCTTCAGAGAGCAAGATTCTGCCTCGGTTTCCGATTGCCACCATTCTCCTTTGCTTAAGATACAAGCGATTTGCGGATAGGGCCTTCACGAAATCCCGTATGTCTTCATCTTGGAGAGAAGTGTAGGGTGACTGATTTCCAAAAGCTTGGCTGCCCGGGTCCGATTGTTGTTGGTTTCCCGGAGGGCCCTTTGGATCAGTGCTTTTTCGAGTGTCATAGTATTAACCTTAAGAGAGATGCTATTGGTACGCCAGAGATCACGTGTAGCAGCGGCGCTACTTCGTATCTCTTCCGGCAGTTCATCCAGATGTATTTCGCGTCGCTCCGTCAACACCATGGTACGTTCGATAATATTTTCAAGTTCTCTGATGTTACCCGGCCACGGGTAGTCCATCAAGATCTGGAGAGCCTCAGGTCGAAGCCCTTCTATCTCTTTGTTCAGTCGCTTTTTGAACTTTTTGACGAAATGATTGAGCAAGAGAGGAATATCTTCTTTTCGGTCGCGCAGGGGTGGCACGTGGATCGAGAGCACATTAATCCGATAAAACAGGTCATCCCTGAAAGTACCCTCTTTGACTGCCTCGGCCAGATTTTGTCCCGTGGCTGCAATAATTCGCACATCCATCTTAACAGATTGCGTGCTTCCCACAGGCCGTACCAACTCGTCTTGCACAACGCGAAGGAGCTTTACCTGAAGCGGTAAGGGCAGCTCTGCAATCTCATCCAGAAAAAGCGTTCCGCCGCTGGCTTCCTGAAAGAGTCCTTTCTTGTCTTTGCTCGCATCGGTGAAGGCCCCTTTGACATGTCCGAAGAGTTCACTTTCTAAAAGGTTTTCAGGTAAACCGCCACAGTTGACAGCCACTATTGGCTTATGTTTGCGAGCCCCGTTGTAATGTATGGCCCTTGCGATCAATTCCTTGCCGGTGCCGCTTTCGCCAGTGATCAACACCGTTGTTTTGTAATCAGCAATCTTCCGGATGGTGTCAAAGATCTTCCGCATGGACTTACTCTTGGCCACCATATTTTGAAAGGAGAAGGTCTCCTGAACTGCATCCCTGAGCCTGATGTTTTCTTGTCGCAATCGGTTCCGTTCCTCGATCTGCCCCAGCTTGAGGAGAATCTCATCCGGCTTAAAGGGTTTGGAAATGTAGTCGGCGGCTCCCAGCTTCATAGCTTCAACTGCTGTATCGATCGTACCGTAGGCCGACATCATGATGATAGATGCATCAAGACCGCGTGTGGCTGCGTGCTTCAAGAAGGCAAGACCGTCCATTCGGGGCATGCGCAAATCGCACAGGATCACGTCGAAAGGCTTGGTTTCAGTTAAAGACAGGGCTTCCATACCGTCCGGGGCAGAACTGACCGTGTAGCCCGCCTTTTCAAGGACTGCGGTCAGCATGTGCCGCAGATTGGGTTCGTCGTCAATGACCAGGATGTTTTTGGACATGGTGAACTGTTGCGTCAAAACAAAGCATTGACAAAGGCATCAGCATCGAAGTCTTGAAGGTCATCGACCTTCTCTCCAAGCCCAATATACTGGATAGGAAGTTTGAGATCGTGGCATATACCCACCACGATCCCGCCCTTTGCCGTGCCGTCGAGCTTCGTAAGGGCAACACCCGTGACCCCGGTTGCTTCATGAAAAAGTTGAGCCTGTGATATCGCGTTTTGCCCCGTTGTGGCATCCAGAACCAACAGGATTTCGTGAGGTGCGTGAGCGATTTGGCGGGCAACTGTCCGGCGGATTTTCTTGAGTTGTTCCATGAGATTGACCTTGGTATGAAGACGGCCTGCCGTGTCGATCATAACCACATCCACGCCCCTCGATGTTGCGGCCTGAATGCCATCATAGACCACAGCAGAAGGATCAGCTTTTCCCTTATGTCGTATGACTTCAGCGCCGACGCGGTCCCCCCAAATTTCGAGCTGTTCGACAGCAGCGGCTCTGAAAGTGTCGGCTGCGATCAACAGCACCCGCTGTCCTTGTCTTGTATAGCGATCTGACAACTTTCCGATGGTGGTTGTTTTACCTACACCGTTTACCCCTACCACCATGATGACATGGGGTTTGTCATGGGGCATCTGAACCGGCTTTGATGGGACTTTGAGAAAGGCGAGAATCTCACTCTGTAGTGCATGTTTGAGCTCACCGGGATCGATCAGGTCTTTTCTTTCAACTCTTTCCCTGACTCTTTGAATGAGGGCCATGGTCGTCTGTACGCCAATATCTGAGGCAATGAGAATCTCCTCCAGTTCTTCGAGCAGGTTTTCGTCAATCTCCTTTTTCCCGAGCAGGAGATTGTCTATGCGGTTGGTAAATGCCTTTCGTGTTCTGGACAGACGATCTCTAAGTCTGACAAAAAAACCTTGTTCTGGCGCCCGGGGTACTGGCGTTTCTTCATCGGGTTTTTCTGTTCCGCCTGCCTCTGGGGCCTTTTCTACCCGTTCAGACGCCAGGTCTTCTTGGGCTATCTCTTCCCGGGCCTTATCGGTTTTCTTTTTCCTTTTAAACCATTTCAGAACCATGATGATAAAAGTTTAGTAATAGTTCACCGCAGAGGCGCGGAGACCGCTGAGTTTACGTTTTTTTTGTTTTCCGCTGAGAGGGCGGTAAT
>DAOVOU010000115.1 GCA_030629475.1 Desulfobacterales bacterium
CCTATGGACGAATACAGCGCACAAAGCCATGCCGTTCAACACATAGGTACTTTGGGGTTTGCCATCATCAAGTCTTCCTGGCAGGATAAGTCTCTCGGACTTCTTCTGCGATCAAATCAGCGACCAAATCATCTTCATGTCTGTATCCATGAATGCCGCTGTGGGATGGGTCGTCCTGTTCTGGCTCATGCAAAACAGCGAGGACTCGGTCACTATTCCTGTGAACACGGTCGAGTATCCCCCCAACGTTCAATACGGCAATCTTCGCGGTTGCCTGGAGTGTTAACCCGATAACTCGTCGAACTTGAGTTATCTGTGCCTGCCGATTTGGGAGATTGAAGTACTCCAGCCAGTTTACTGACAAGAATTCTTCCTTTGGTCGAAGCATAAATGAGGTCCGAGACGGTTGGCCATCCTCCTGCAGCGTCTTGGGGCGGCAATAACGGGAAATATGATCCTGATCGGGTAATCGATCTCCTCTCATATGGAAGCCCAGTCAAGTACCCTGTGGGGTTGTGCGGTTTCCATCAAGGAGTCCACGGAGGTTATTCCAGACAATCTGTCGATTTTGTCGGGATCTCCCGGATTTGGTGTGAAGATCACAAACCGGGTTTCTCCGGTCGCTAGGAATACCACTGCAAAATGACAATTAGGTGCCGCCCGCCACTGGGCACTGATTTCATTGGATGGTGTCAGGACAACGCTTGGATATTTCAGATTCGGCGTCTTTTGAAGGAAGCCAATAAAGTTGCTTAATGATTCAGGCGATATTGGAACCTCATCGGGATCTTCTTCTTTGGCAACTTCGTACAAGAAATTGAGCCGAGCGGCAAGTTTCTCGGCAAATTGGATTTTTGACTCATCACGTATATAGTCAATTAGTTTTCTAATCTTTTCCTCATCGGCCAGCTTTTTGTCGAGCACATCGAATGGACTTTCCGAAGTATAAAACAGAGGATCCGCCAAATGGTACTTAAGAGTTAAAGGTGAATCCACTCTACCCTCCGGCGAAATTCTCGACCCGAAAAACCTCATCTGCCAGATCGCCTTCTTTGTCCAATCTTCCGCATCTTCAACAGAAGATTCCTCTTCCGTGACTTCAAATTCTTCCAAGTCTTGAGATGTCGCAACAGTGGCACGCATACCCTTGGCTGCCAAGTACTGTTTATACTGCTCAAAATCCTCAACTCGTTCTTCCGGGCTCAAAATGTGGCCTCCTTTGTTGTAACCTAAGTGGCGTCTATACGCTGCCACACGTCTTTTTGAATAGTCGTCCCGGTCAGGTCAGCAAAACCACACACAATCCATTCGTGAGCAACCCCAAACCATTCCCAAACCCTGTCCATAGATTTGTCCCCCCCAAGTCCCCGGGCGGAAATTTGCAAAATAAGTACAGGACACTTATCGAGCTTCCTCTCCCCGTGCTGAAGAGTTATGTTCAGGCGGCCTTTGTCTTTAGGCAGGGGAAACACGACCTGCCCCCCCAAGCTAAGCGGTGCTGGCAAGAACCGTTCATTTGAGTCCCAGGCAAAATCCCGGAAAACCGCATTTATGTCGCTCAAAGACTCCCATCCCTCCCCTTTTGGAATATGGTTAATGTAGGTAAATTCGCACTTTTTGGGGTTGACTGATCCCAGCTTTTCTTCTTCGAGGAACCCCTGAAAGATTCCGAGGTTGGTTTTAAAGGCCTCGATAATCGTGCTATAGCGAGGATAAGCTTCCTCTTGCTGCATCCTACGCCAGTTGAAAAGGAACCTGTCGTCTTGTAACTGGATAAGCATGTTCTGCTCTTCGCTTATAAACCAGACTCTCGGCAAATAGTTCGCCAGGTCGAGCGATTCAAGAGCAACTCCTAAACGGGGAGCATGTTCACACACAGGGAATTTATCTCGTACCTTCTGCCAAAATAGTCCCAGGTGATGTGCCTTGAAGCTTCCAATCGTCTCGAAGGCAATACCGCACACAACCTCTATCACCGGAGGTTTTTTGTAGTCCGGTAAGCTTTGTGATTCGCCTTTGTGCATTAGTATTGTCCCCTTTTCTGGCTTTGTATAACAGGCCTGCCCTTGCACAAGGTATACTGAGTGGTTCTTCCTCAAAGACCTGGGCCTGTGTTACGGAAGTCCCTGTAGCTCAATATAGTCTGATGGTAACTTCTTGTCAATATTTGGAGATTCCGTTCAAAACACAATAACAGCCCCTCCTGCAATCTCGCTGGCAGGTGTGATAAAAGATGGCTGGCCATTACCGATACTTACCCCCTCCCCAAACGTAGTAAAGATAACACACCCCGTCCCATTTGAGAACCAAAAAGAGGCTGTACAGATGTCGATCTGATATTTGTAACTCAAGACAAGGGTTGTCAAAACACAGATGTCCTTGCACGATCACCACGGGCACAATGAAAACCCGAGTGCATCTTCCTTGCCACTATAATCGCCAACCAAACGATTTTGTCAAAGATTCCTAACCGATATCGTAACTTTTGTCAAGGTCTGGGCCAAGATTCGGGTTAATCGATGGGCTGGATGGGTATTTTCAGGGGTGAGACCGAAAAATCGAGGCTGGAGCCGTGGTGGGTTACACTGGAAACAACAGACTTTTCTGGGGAAAAGTGATGATAGCTTTTAGGTACCTAAAAAATTCGGGCGCTCAAATAGTATAACGTCATAGCAGACAGTTGTGTTTTGGAGAGTCTGCTTTCCGATAAAGATACATGACAGATAGTTATGATTTGGAAATTTGCCTTTTGAGTGGAGATGGCCGAATGAGATCGACACATCTCAATTCTGCCATTGGAGACAGGGGCGTGTATGATATCGAAACTTCAGTCGGCGAGAGGCCGAACACTGATGTATAACAGAAATCAACACCAGGGCTAGGTAGTTGCCCGCCTAAATATCGACCGCATTCGCTCACATCCGCCAAAAAACCAAAGGCAGTTAAGAGAATAATCTCAACCGCCTTTGGTTTTGATCGAAAGAAGTTACTGATTTACCAATGCCGGATAACCGGCTGGCAAAAGAGCCCAGCGATTTAGTCCGAGTTCATCTGCTTGTTATGTCTAAAAGAGAGTAGCCGATCAAAAAAAACGAAACCTCGCATCCAAAGTTTATGATGTCTGGCCTTATCAATTGCACTCCACAGGAGTTTCTCCTGGTCCCCATCCTTCGCGAAACCTGCCGCGGATTCGATCCCATATAAGCTCATGTGAAACTGGGCCGGTAATACGACGGGTAAATCCACCTGGACAAGGTCCACGGACTACTGTAATTCTCCCATCGACAAGATCATAGACCGGTGATTCCATCCAGGTGATTTTTTCTATTCCGGTTTCAGGATCTTCGTTAATTACCAAATCGGACACTTTCCGTGCATAGAGAGAAGGGTTACTCCCACAACCGATTCGCCCGCTTCTTATCTCTGCATGATAGGGATTATTGCTTGGTCTTTTTGCATAATATGCTATCTCGGTCAGTGTGGCCGTAGCGCTCGAATAAAGAAACTCAACGATGTCAGCAACTCTACGTTTCCCCCAACAAGGATTAAGAATACCAACCACTTCGTCAGCCACGGCTGTAGCATTGTTTGCCGATTCCCACGTAATGAGCCACGCCTTCATTTTCATTGCGACCTATACTCCGTCAAACATGTGATTCGTGACCACCTTGCAAAAAGTGTATGAACTACATAGCACAACATCTCTTAGATAATAATCGCATAATGCCGAACCAATCTGCAGGTGGGCAGCGAAGCTCTTCGCCTGTCAGCTTAAGTGAATTGTGGTCTCATTCGTCTAAAGACCAAAGGTTAGCTCTTTTCGCAAGTCTGCCCGGAATCCCTGGACATGAGGACATTCACTACAGGTGTAGATACGCCAATATGGGAAACCAACTGCTGACAAGCAGAAGTTTTGAACTTGAGTCACATTGCTTCAAACCCGTGGCATGTAATATCCAATCCCACAGTAGTTACACGGCTGCCTGATTCATGGATCAATAGGGTTGTATTCCTTCTCAACAAGACGGGTTACACGGCGCGTGGGGGTTAAGATCGAACTTACAGGCAACCGATTATCTGCGTTAGCCGTTATCATTTTATCTAAGAGCCGATTGACATGCTCAAGGTAAATATTATCCTATCCGAGTATTGCATTTTCATTTTTGCCCTTTAAATCCCATCTGACATCTCGGTGCTTCTCGCGGCCGAAAACTCTGCCTCCAGCCGGATAATGATCCAAACACCTGACCTTCATGAGTACTTCAAGTTACAATAAATTGAAAGCGGTAAGCATTGCAGAAATAGGACAAAGTAGAATTAATGACTAACTAAAAAACCAATAACCATGCCGACCACTTTTGGAAACAAGACCGTCTTTTGATTTGAGACTCTGCAATGCTGCCCGTACTCTGTGTTGCCACTCTGGATTCCCACCTCCCTGTGAACAGATTTCTGAACAAAGGATGTTGTCATCACAAAGTTCGGGGAACTTGAGCTTCAGCTCTCTGTATATATCTTGCAAGTGATGTTCACCACGTCTAATGAAGTTGAATTTAGTATTGATTAGTTGGCTATACAGCACGTCACCATAATCGGCAAATAATTCTCCCAACTCATCACTAGTCACGGAATGACTAAGACTTCCCACATAAAGGTTTTTACCCTTCATAGAATCTCCTTTTCTAGTTTATCCCTCTCTGCTCAATGATGGTTCCTCTCAGGGTAGAAAGCAACATATAGATTCTAACCCCGTGTGGACTCAAAGACCGTGCCATCGTCAAATTTTCCGGTGTAGTGAACTTTAACGGTGTCACCATTCTCTGCCTGTGCCATTGTTTTCTCCTGTCGTGGTGTGGTTGTCAGAGTCCACTAGGTAATATTTTCGGACGCTGCAAATGATTAATGCTTGAGGGGGTTAGCCAAAAACCGCAGAGGCTTCATACAGCGGCATCAGGATCTCAAACAGCCGGGCAATATCGTCAGCGATCTCGACACCGCGAGTCACTACCTTGTCCTTCTTAACGATTTTGGCAATCTGCAAATCCACCCAGGTGCTGTCTGTCAGATCCTCGAGGAAGTCAGCCAGAGATTCGATCTCTTGCTCCTGGCCTTCATTAAACAAGCGCCACTTTCCTCCGGCCGACATTATGGTTCCGGTAAAGGCATCCTCCTCCTTAATGTCGTAAATTGACAAATCATGTTCGGATACGACTTTGTTAAGCCAGGAGTCGTTCTTGGCGTCTCTCAGCCAGGCAATGAAAGCATTCCAGTCATCTTGGGCGTCCTTTTCCTGGTTGGACCGCTCGATATAAAGGCCAAAATAGAGACAGTTTTCATCAAGTCGGGCAAAAAAATTTGTCTGGAGCCGGAAGTCATCGTGACGCCGGTGATTAAGATCGTCCCAGTGAATCGCAGAAAGCCCGTACCTTGGCCATGATGCAATGTCAAATTTGTCTGAGTTTAGGCGAACGGCCACCGCACCACCCAGACTGTCATAATGGCGCCAGGTTGCGCCTGCAACGTCTTCGGAAAAATCGTCTTCTTTCAAACCCTCAAATTCACTGGCATACTCTGGGGGCTGCGGTTGTTTGCGTTTTCCGCCTTTTTTGGCTCTTATCAGCGCCAGTTCTCGGTGCATGCGCTCAATAATTCGGTTCTGCAAAGTTACAGTGGTTGTAACCTCCTCACCACTCTCCCAGCGGATACACATGGCATCTCTGTCAATGGCAAGAACTTTATAGACTCCCTTCATGTTTTCGTGTTCCTGGCCGATCTTAAATTCGATATCAGTCATTGATACAGATCTCCTTCTCTATCCACTCTCTTCTTTAGCGAAAGCGAATGCAAAATTGGTCCTCAGTTTCTTCACTATGCCATGCAAATATTTTACCCTTGACGACAGTGATAGCCCATTCACTGGGGGTCTTGCTATTGATTCATTGAACCCGTTGCTTAAAAGCTTTCCCCGGGGTGAATTTCACACTCTTGGAAGCCGGGATGTTAATCTTTTCTCCTGTCCTCGGGTTGCGACCTTCCCGTGCAGCTCTTTCAACAACCTTAAAGCTCCCGAAGCCTATGAGTGAAACAGAATCTCCCTTCTCCAAAGCAGACGAAATACCCTCAAGGACAGCATTAACTGTTTCACCTGCGACTTTTTGGGTGATACCTGTCTTATCTGAAACAAACCTTACTAAATCTTCCTTTTTCATTCTTTTCCTCCTTGCCTAGGTTTTGTCTGAATTGTGTGAAAAACTTACTAGAAAAAGCAAGCCCGGCATAACGACCGGGCTCAGGACATCACGAGAATAGAAATAGTATCTGGAGTGCCTTGAGCTTTTCAACCGGTTACCAAGAACGCCGCCCACCACCCTGGCGTCCACCACTGTGTCCTCGTCCCCTCCGGCTTCCACCACCTGGGCCTCTTCCGCTTCGACCACCTCCGGAGCGAGGGCGAGCCTCATTAACGTTAAGCGTTCGCCCCTTCAATTCTTTCTCCTTCAGGCCGGTGATGGCGGACTCCGCATCAGCTTTACCAGGCATCTCCACGAATCCGAACCCTCTTGATTCACCACCGTACCTGTCTTTAATGATTTTGACGGATGTGACTTCCCCGAAGGCTTCAAACGCCTCCCGCAAATCCTCTTCGGTGACCTCACGCGACAAATTGCCTACATAGATATTCATTTTGACCTCCTTAAAAACACTTCTCGGCGCATCTAAGTTGTGGTTCCGAGTTCTCCTTGGAATGTAAGCGAGACTGTGACACGCCAGACACGGTGACCGATTTGCAAATATTGAACCTATTCGTCATCGCCAGAATCATCCCACTGCTCTGGCAGAGCCTGAGGGCCGGGCCGTATCCCTGCAATATCCGGATCTTCATCACCAGTCCCCAGCCTTGCTTTAGTCCTACGCTCTTTAGCCTCTATCCGTCTAG
>DAOVOU010000310.1 GCA_030629475.1 Desulfobacterales bacterium
ACCAACCTCCAGATCAAAAAGGCTATGTGTCGGCGCACACCTCAGCAGACAAGAAGCTGTTATCAGACGAGACGACCTTTGCTAAATCATGCTTTCATCTCGATCCATGACCATGATTACCTTGATCTGTCACACTTTTTGCGGAGGTTGGAACAGGAAAGACCCAACAACTTAAGGCCTGAAAAGACTGTCATTATTTTCCTCGTGGATGAAATCATGAGTATGCCTTATGAAACCTATTGCATGACCCTAAAGGCATTTGAGACGGGCATTTCTTTAGACCAATACTACGCGCTGATGCATCAAAGGGGCATCTTTGACGTATCGTATCACGAGAGTTTCCTATCAAAAATGTTTCAAAGCGACGTGCTGTATTGAGGATATTGCCTTCCAGGAAAAAACGTTGACTAATGAGGCACAAGGCATTAGGCTGGGTACCAAATGAGTTTCCAATTCATGATTGCAAAGCCTGCCGTGCTATGGTAATTATAGAAATCTTCAAGCGGCGGTGTAGCTCAGTCGGTTAGAGCATGCGGCTCATATCCGCAGTGTCCGGGGTTCAAGTCCCTGCACCGCCACCAATCATACCCTTCCCACATACCCTATTCCCTTGCCCGCCTGGCTGTGTTAGTAAACAGGCATGAACTGGTTTGTGCTATCCCTGGCCTGCGCGTATTTCATGTCCACAGGCGAGGTCCTCTCAAAGGTCTTGATGCGGGACAACGACGAATGGACCGTAGGCTGCGCTATAATACTGGTCTCCCTCCCCTTCCTGTTGCCCCTCCTGATAGGGAGGGACTCGTTCCCGTTAAGCCAGGATCTGATACTTGTTGTAGGTATCGCCATTCCCTTTGAGATTCTTGCCTATTACATATATCTCAGTGCGATCAGGATAGCACCTCTGTCCCTTAGCGTCCCGTATTTGAGTTTTACACCGGTTTTTGCCATCCTGACGGCTGCCCTCGTGTTGCAAGAAAGGATATCCTTTCACGGTCTTATGGGTATACTCATGGTCACGGTTGGCGCTTACGTGTTGAACATCGAACTCTTCATCCACCATCCCCTTGCCCCCTTCAAGGCAATCTTCAAGTCTCCTGGCTCCTGGCGTATGCTTATTGTAGCCCTTATCTGGAGCCTGACATCCACTCTGGGGAAAAAGGGCGTTCAGCTTTCTGATCCTGTGTTTTTCGGGATCTTCTATATGCTAACCATATCCATTCCTTTGCTGGCTATTGCAGGCTGGCGCATCAAGCGTCGTACGGCAACGGTCAACTTTAAAGGCCGAAATTCGATGTGGCTATTACTGGGAGGATTGGTGACGGCACTGGCCACAATGGCCCACTACCATGCCATCAAACTCGCCCCGGTTTCCTACATGATCGCTGTCAAGAGGACCAGCCTGATCTTCAGCGTTCTGTACGGCGGTCTGATATTCAAGGAAGAGCGCATCAGGCTCAGGCTTCTGGGCACCAGCATCATGTTATCAGGCGTCGTGATTTTATACCTTGCTTAAGCTGGTTACTTGGTGATGTCAACTGATCGAGTAGTCCGTGGCATTAAGATGCTGGATACTGGATGCTCGATACTGCCTACTGACCACTGCTCACTGACCACTGCTCACTGACCACTGACCACTGACCACTGGCTATTTCAATGCCTCAAAAACCGCCCGGGCTGCCTGGCGGGTCATGCCTGGAACAGCAGCAAGCTCTTCAACAGACGCGGCTTTGATACGTTTGAGGCTGCCAAAGTGCTTCAGGAGGCGTGTTCTGCGCCGCTCTCCGATCCCCGGGATCTCTTCAAGGACCGATCGGCGACAGGTCATCAAGCGACGCTTGCGGTGATAGGTTATTACCGAGCGGTGGGCCTCATCCCTGATCCTTTGGAGAAACAGAAGCACATCTGTATCTTTTTTAAGGTTTACAGGGTTCTTTCGACCTGGTTTGTATATCTTGTCTTCGGTCTCACCACGCTCGGGGTCCTTTTTGGCAATCCCGATCAGGTCAAATGAACCATAAAGCTGCAAAGCTTTGAGCACCGCAATAGCCATACTAAGCTGTCCTTTTCCCCCATCCACCATGAGTAGATCCGGCAGGGGCTGTCCGGCATCCACCTTTTTGTAGCGCCGTGCAAGTACCTCTCTCAGCATTGCGTAGTCATCCCAGCCTGGTGCAAACTTGATGCGATATTTCCTGTATGCCGCTCGAGCGGGTCTTCCCCCTTCAAAGACCACCATGCTTCCTACCCCCTCGGTACCAGCCATGTTCGAAAGGTCAAAGCATTCTATGCGCTCAGGACGTCGCTCCAGGGCCAGCCGTCTCTGAAGCCGATCCAGAAGGGCCTTTTCGGCCATGGCAGCATCAAGCTGTTCCTTCAGGCTCTTTCCGGCATTTTGATCCGCCATTCGAACAAGCCTGGCCTTCTCACCCCTTTGAGGCATCATGATCCGAACCTTTTCGCCTTTCAGATCGCTCAGCCACTCCTCAAGGAGCGCTCGATCTTCGGGTGGAGTCGGCAGCAGGACCTCTTCCGGGACAAAGGGAGCTCCTTCATAGTACTGCTTCACAAAAGAGGTGATCATCTCGGCATCAGAAACGATGGCCTCTGAGAAATAAAATGGCCGGTTTCCCAGCAAAAACCCGCCCCTGATAAACAGGACCATCATAAGGGCCGCCCTGCCCTGTCGGGCCATGCCCAGCACGTCACGGTCTTTGAAATCGGTTGTTGTGGCAACCTGTTTTTCCAGGGTCCGTTCGAGGGCAAATAGCCTGTCCCTGTGGGCTGCCGCTGCCTCAAAATCCTCCCGGGCAGCAGCAGACCCCATCTGTTTCCTCACATCCTTGATCAGCTCTGGCGTTCTTCCTTTCAAAAACATAATCACCTCTTCAACCACCGCCTGGTAGACCTCCGGGGCTATGGGCCGGCTGCACGGTCCAAGGCAGAGTCCCATCTGGTAGTTCAGGCAGGGTCGCTCCCGGCGCTTGAGGGTCCTGCTCTTGCACTCGCGGATCTTAAACGTGCTGTGGATCACTTTCAGGGTCTCTCGCACGGCACCGGCAGAGGGAAAAGGGCCAAAATATAGGGCCCCGTCCTTTTCGATCTTTCGAACAACAGTCAGGTTGGGATAGGGGCGATTGACGTCAAGCCGCAGGCATGGATAGCGTTTGTCGTCCTTGAGGATAACGTTATAGCGGGGGCAGTGTCGTTTGATCAGATTCGACTCAAGGATCAGGGCCTCCTTTTCCGTATTGGTGAGGATTGTGTCAAAGTGATCGATCTTTTCGATCACCAGACTCGTCTTTAAATCCTTTTGGCCTGTATCCCTGAAATAGGAACCAACACGTTTTTTCAGGTCTCTTGCCTTGCCCACATACAAAACATGTCCGTTGCCATCCTTCATTAGATAGACACCCGGTGCAGAGGGAAGGCTTGCAAGTTTTTCTTTGAGTCTGTTCTTCATGTGCAATTATCTGTAATTACCTCAAATCCATATCCAGCCTCCGAAGCTCTTTGATCTGGTCCCTCAATTGTGCAGCCTTTTCAAAGGCCAACTCCTTGACCGCTTTTTTCATCTCCCCCTCAAGTTCCTCAATGACTTTTTCCA
>DAOVOU010000068.1 GCA_030629475.1 Desulfobacterales bacterium
AATGGAGAATGAACATTATTGCTGCTAGGAGAACAGCAAATATGAAGGCTGCTAGAAAGATGGATATGCTCATTGCAAGCTTTAAATTAGCCAGCCGCCCCATTTTCTCTCATTAACAAAATTATAAGGAATTACATTAAAGCTTTCCTCATCAGAGATAAAGAAATATCAAGAAAGCAAGGTACACGCACAATCTGAAAGATGCAATTAGACAGTGGAGAGGTTACGTTGGATTTCTGAATCATGAATCTTCTTGTCCTCACCACTATTGTAGTAATTAAAAATGCAATAATGAACCCTGTCATAACCGTATTGGCTCTAAGAGAGCGCAAAAAAAGAAACTTTACGGGTAGACGCACAAGACAGGTTGTGGAAAACACAAAAAAAGGGATTGGCGGGTGATGTCTCGACTATGGGGAGAGTTCGAATCCAAAACATAACCCAACCCCCACATGCGCTTGCAATCCCCATAGATTATTACGACGTACAAGATATTTTGGTCCAACACAACCTTCATTAGCGATAATGGCTGTAGTTTCGAGAGATAGCGATGGATATTCGGATTCGGGGTGCAAGCGAGCATAATCTCAAGAATATCGACGTGCAATTTGGTGATGGGCTCACCGTTGTAACTGGCGTGTCTGGTTCTGGGAAGACCTCCTTAGTATTTGACACGTTGCACCATGAGGCCCATCGAAGGTTTCTGGACGTCTTTTTGTATGGTCGGTCCGGACAACGGCTAGCTCCTGCAAAAGTGGAGGCAATTACCGGATTGGGACCAACGATTGCTGTTGGACAGAATCTACTAAACCGCAATCCACTTTCAACCCTAGCCTCAGCATCCGGGCTACATCCATTTCTTCGCTTACTCTACTCAAACTATGGAGTGCGTCATTGTCTACAATGTGGTAGTCCCCTCAGTGTGTTGACGGAGGATGAGATTGTTGACCGTCTCGTCTCTTTGTCCAAACAGGAACACCTCGACCTGTTTGCCCCCTTGTTGCATCAGGTTAAAGGAAGCCATACGACCTTACTGAAGGTGTTAGCTCACGAGTTTGGAAAAGAGCAGCTCATTGTTGATGGAAGAAACTGGGATGCCAAGCCGCTTGACTCGACGAAGGCGCATGACATAGAGATTGAAATCGGTTTCATTGATGAATCGATGTCCGCGAGGAAGATTCGTGAAATTATCCAAAGGGCCACGGCATTGGGTGCAGGAGCAATTAAACCGCGTGGCAAGAAGAACAAGGTGGCATTGGCGACAACACCCATCTGTAATATTTGTGGAGCTGGATTCAGAGAGTTAGAACCAACCCACTTCAATCAGCCCTGTCCATATTGCAAGGGAAAAGGCTGCGTACGGTGCGATCAAACTGGAATGCATCCACAGGCAGCGTCCGTCAGGTGGGAGGGTATGCGATTACCCGAACTATTGACACTCTCCGTTGATGAAGTGTGTCAACTGTTTTCGAAAACGGAATTGCCTTCGACATCGAAGCGGTTACTCTCTGAGATTCAGCGACGCCTTGATGCCTTAGAGCAGGTGGGATTAGGGTACATCTCATTAGATCGATCAGCCCCCAGTCTTTCTCGAGGTGAATCACAGCGGGTTCGCCTTGCGATTTCGTTATCCAGCCGCTTAGAAGACATGCTTCATGTTCTCGATGAGCCAACAATTGGTCAGCATCCCGCGGATGTGGCTCTATTCCTTCCTGCTTTTCGGGATCTAGCAGGACCTGTGATTTATGTTGAGCATGACCGAGTGGCAGCTGCAGAGGCAGATCAGGTCATCGATCTAGGTCCTGGAGCTGGAAAAGAAGGAGGAGAAGTGATCTTTACCGGATCACCAGCAGAATTGTGGAAAGTGGATACGCCGACAGGACGTTATTTTAGTCTCCGAAACCGAGTTATGAAACCGGAACCCCGTCCTCCCCCTGACAGGTTCCTCCTTGTACGGGGAGCACATCAGCACAACCTGAAGCACATTGATGTTAAGTTGCCAATTGGTCGGCTTACTGTAATTACAGGTGTGTCGGGGTCAGGGAAGAGCACGCTTGTTGAACATGTGCTCGTGCCAACACTGAAAAAGAGAGAGCCAATTGGCTGCGAAGGAATCGAAGGTCCCAGCATCAAACCGGTAATGGTCGACCAGAGCCCAATTGGAAAAAATCCGCGATCGAATCCTGCAACTTATACGAAGCTTTCTGATATTATAAGAGACCTTTATGCTGAGGCTACTGGTCTGTCTAAGTCTCATTTCTCCTTCAATCGCCCCGAAGGAGCATGCCCTACCTGCAAAGGAATTGGAGCGACGGAAATCAAAATGCGGTATTTGCCATCAATTTGGATTCCCTGCGCTGATTGTGATGGTCAACGGTTCAACGAAGAAGTTCTGGCTGCAACCGTTGAATTTGGGGACCAAGAACTATCCATCGCAGATTTCTACTCACTATCAATTCAAGAGATTGGGGACCTTGTTCTAAGATCTCCGTGGTTATCACCTTCTCGGCGTAAAGCAGCCCACAGGATTCTCCAGGCCCTCAACGATGTTGGTCTTGGGTATCTGGAGCTTGGTCAACCGTCACCCACACTATCCGGTGGTGAGGCGCAACGTGTCAAGTTAACCAAATACCTAGGACGATACAGACTAAGTAATCAACTAATCATTCTTGATGAACCCTCAACGGGACTTCATCCACAAGACCTTCATGGACTGCTGAAAGTTCTGGATCGCTTGGTTCAAAGCGGTGCAACTATCGTCATTGTTGAACATAATACGGATATTGTACGAGCAGCTGATTGGATTATTGATCTAGGACCAGGAGCTGGACCCAGAGGGGGTGAACTTCTCTATGCAGGTCCGTTAGAGGGGCTTTATGATGTAAAGGAATCAATCACTGGCAACACACTTAAGGAAGAAAGTGCAGTTCAACCACGAAAACCATCTAGGAAAACTGAAAGCCGAGCAACACCTGTCATCTCGATTCGGAATGCGAGAGCAAATAACCTGAAGGGTGTTAATGTGGACATCCCGAAGGGAACCCTAACCGTCATTACGGGTGTTTCCGGGTCAGGGAAGTCGAGCTTGATTCGGGACGTGCTCCAAACCGAAGCGCGACGACGTTACTTGGAATCGCTTTCAATGTTTGAACGCCAAGGTGTTCGGGAAAGTGCAGAAGCCCCTGTAGATGTTATAACAGGGTTAGGGGTTATGTTGACTGTGGCTCCGCATCGTGCTCATTTATGGAGCCATATCCCCCAATATACTCGGCGAAATAGTGTTGGAGCAATCTCTGAGCTGAGTTTTCACATTGCGAATTTGCTTGCTTCACTTGGCGAACGTCAATGCCTGAAATGTGGAGCGAAGATGAAACGGGAAAAAATGTGGATTTGTCCGAAATGCCATGCCACAGCACCCATAGCCAAAGCGCGACATTTCTCGGGAACACATTTTGCCAGTTCATGTGAACAATGCAGTGGGCTTGGTTCCATTCAAGCTCCGCAACCCGATAAACTCATTATTCACCCAGAAAAGCCATTGTGCGCCGGAGCCATGTGGTCACCAGGATATTGGCCGAAAACCTATCTGTGTAAAGATCAACCTGTTATTCCAGCACTTGGCGAGCGCTACGGGTTTGACCCGTTCAAGACACCATGGAACGAAATGTCAAAAGAGGCACAGAATGCCTTTCTATTCGGTGATGATGAAACCTACGTGATCACATACCAGAGTAAATCAACTGGACTGATGAAAGGAAAGTTGCGAACCCATAAGTGGAAATGGCGGGGGTTTTTTAGCAAGGATAGTTGGTTGTGGGATTGGGATATCCATGGAACATATACCAAAACAGTGATTTGCCCGGAATGTAATGGAAAGGGACTACTTCCTGAATTCTTGGCTGTCACCCTTCAAGGACGTAATATGTATGAATTAAGTGAAATACCCCTGAGTGAGTTGGAGGAGCTGTTGAAAGCGGTTCCTACTCCATCGTCAGAGATCCCCCTAGCCGAAACTAGCCTTAATATTGCCCGAAGGCGACTGCGATTCTTGCGTCAAGTTGGGCTAGGGTATTTGCACCTCAATCGCCCCACAGGGACTTTGTCGGCTGGTGAAGCCCAACGAATTCAATTAGCTAGCCTGTTAGGTAGCGGGTTGACTTCTTTAACAATCTTGCTTGATGAACCCTCGCGGGGCATTCATCCATCCGAACTAGAAGCGCTTCGTGAGGCTTTGCAGGAGCTTCGGGATGAAGGGAACACCGTAATTGTCGTAGAACACGACTTACTACTCATTCGGGCAGCTGATCACGTGATTGATCTTGGACCCGGAGCAGGTGCTTTAGGCGGAGAGATTGTCGCCGAAGGAAAACCAGATGAGATTATCAAAGCAAACACTGTTACAGGAAAATGGCTTCAAGATGACACACTGAGGTTAACTCCTCGACTAAGAAGCCTTCATGATTGGATTTCGCCGAATCGACGGCGAAAACCACAGGGTTGGATGGAAATTAAAGGTGCGCGGGCTCATAATCTCCATGGAGAGGATGTTCAGTTGCCACTAGGAGCCTTCATAGGGGTCTGTGGCGTTTCGGGTTCTGGGAAAAGCACGTTATTGATAGACACGGTAGGTCGAGCGCTGGTAAAGAAATTACATTCTTCATCGTTCGCCCGAGAACCTATCGAGCCTGGTGAACATGACTCCATCGAAAACGCCCCAGAGCGCGCTTTCATAGTCGACCAGTCTCGAAGAGGAATCCGAAGCCCAGCAATTTTTCTCGGGCTAATAAAACCCCTACAAAAGATTTATGCTGACTGTGATGATGCTCAAGCCCTCGGATTAGATGAACGGGCATTAAGCAAGCGTTGCTCGGCCTGCAAGGGACACGGTCGGATCCGAATTGATATGGGCTTTTTGCCTGATGAGTACGTGAAATGTGAAACCTGTAAAGGTACTGGTTACCGACCAGAAGCTTGGGAGCTTCGCTTCAAGGGTGTAGCTTTGCCTAAGATTAATGCAATGACTCTAGATGAAGTGTATGAGCTTTTCATAGACGAAGAGCGGATTGCGATACCCTTGAATGTTGTCCGACAAGTAGGCTTGGGCTATTTAGTGTGGAATCAACCTGCCTATACTTTGTCGGGTGGAGAAGTGCAGCGGCTAAAGATCGCAAAAGAGCTGTACAAAAAGACGGCAGATCAGACGCTATATATCTTAGATGAGCCCACAGTTGGTCTTCATATGGAGGATGTCGCTCGATTAGTCGAAGTCTTGAACAAATTAGTCGACGCAGGACATACTGTTATCGTTGTGGAGCATCATCCTCACTTATTGGCGAATTGTGATTGGCTTATCGAACTCGGACCCGGTGGCGGACCAGAGGGTGGAAGGGTCATTGCCAAGGGAACCCCTGAAGAAGTGGCGAAAATGGACACACCTACCGCTCCATATCTCCGAGAAGTGCTGGAGGTGAGACCATGACGTGGGCACCATTGTTACTGGCTGATCCCTCACCCAGCTTGCGGCTTCTAGTGTTACGGGATCTCCTAAACCGTCCTGAGGATGATGAAGAAGTCCGTGAACTCAAGAAACTTCAAGAAGAGGACTCATTAATCTTGAGGTTCCTAGCGTTACAGAATAAGGATGGCTCGTGGAGGGGAGGAGAAGGTGGTGGAGCTATTCTTGGAAAAATCCGATTAACGGCACAGGCTCTTACAGGATTGGGTTATTTGGGACTGGGCCCTGAACACTCTGCAGTCAATCGAGGTGCTGAGTTTATCTTTGCACAGCAGCAGAATGATGGGTCGTGGCCATTAGTTACACAAGGGGCATTACTTGACGGTGCTAAATTGTCTGATATCAAGTATCATGTGATCCCTCTTCAAACTGCCTTACCACTACTTGGATTGGCCTGGGCGGGTTATGCCACAGATCCTCGTGCCGAACAGGCTTATGACTGGCTTCTTAAAGAACAGCTACCACAGGGTGGATGGCCTTCTGGAAGGCATCGTGAGAAATACATTTTTGCTGCTGGATATCGCCGTCTGGCGCATTCGAAATTTGGGTGCCGAACCAATACGACGGCAGCAGTGAGTGGGTTAGCGTTGCATCCTAAGCGGCGGACAAGCCAGGCAGCGCGGCGTGGGCTGGATCTATTATTGGCCCATAAACACCGGCAAGCTCATACTTTGGGATTTGAAGTTGCGCGAATCATTGGAGCTGAGCGTCCTCGCGGAGGCTTTACCTATTTTAAACGGTATGATGTTGCGCAGATATTGGATTTATCGTGGCGGATTGGTGCGAGTTTAGAGGATGGACGTGTCGCAGATAACGTCAAGTTTGTGAAGGAACTCCTGGGCCCCTATGGGTTATGGGAGTATCAACGCTACCCCGAAGTCTCGCGTTGGATTACCTTTGATCTATTGCGCTCACTATCACGACTAGATGAAGAAACAGACTGGTTGAGCATGGAACCACGGACACCATTCCAGCCCTATCCAAAGAAGCCTCGGCGTTTTTAACGCCTGGTTGATAAAAAATGGTTGCTGAACATTCCTTATCCATCATTCATAAGCAAGACAAGCATACGCCTAATTCGAGACGAGTCAGGCGAGAACACATAAAAAAAGGGGAAAAGCGAGAGATATCTCCAATGGGCTGGTAGTCCAAACTAGACTACAACTTATCTCAGGTCAAAGTTGCTATGCATATTAAAACTAGGAAAAAGGAGAAAAATGTGAGCGGTATCTCCATGGTTGATGGTTCAAATCCTGCCCTCCGCATCTTTTTTTCGCAGGGTACGGTTTCTGATTGGTGATGAGTTTTAGTGTTTCTTGAGTTCTTCCTCAATTTCCCTTTTCAGATGATTATCATGTACTTGATATAGCAATTTTAGGAGCCTTCCTTTAACGCTTGTACTCTTCTCCCGTCTCCAACGTAATGTCAATACTTGTCTTTTTTAAGCCAAGCCAGCACGATGCGAGCTTCAGCTTCAAGATCCTCGACTCTAACGCGTTCTGGAAAAACCAACCTTCCACATTCAACAAAGATGCTCATAAACCTTTCAAAACTGAAGTAACTGTATAGCCACTTGTAGAAGCACATTCCTTAAAGCGTTCGCAAAGTTCTGGATTAAATCTGAAAGCCTTCAGTTTTTTACCCGTCAAATCACTATATAAACAAAATGTATCAACAAAACATATAAACATATGACAGGGGGAGGGGGATCCCTAGTTAGATGCATATACATTTAGCCCGCGCCAAACTTCTTTTCCACGACCATACCCCTTTTTCCAGAATATCGTTTGAAACAAAAATCATTTGGACAAGTCTATCATCTCGCCATTTGGAAGCAGGTTATCTGGATGCGGTATCCCCGCCTTTTCAAGTCTATATCGCACACAACGTTTGTAGTCACCCCTACAATAGTTTATTATCCATTTTCGTTCCAGCCTCCCTCTTTCGAAGAAACTTTTCATTGGACAAACATCGTACCATTTGCAAGCTTTTTTCATCCTAATCAGCTCGCAACATGAACAAACCTCACAGGCATAATTATGATTGAAGCTTTTCCAACTTTTTCCACGATAGAAACCTTCACAACTCGCAAGTCAGAACCGTTGTCACCACAAATATGCAGCAACTAGTTATTGAAGATACACTCATCAGAATTCTGCAAGACAGATGACAAAAAATGAGAGGGTACAGGAGAAGCTACTAGATTATTCCTAGTTTTCTGCCGCCTTCTTTGAAGGCTTCTAAGGCTCTATCCAGCTGCTCTGTTGTATGTTTGGTACATAGTTGAACTCTGATTCTCGCCTTGTCTCTTGCAACCATCGGATAGAAAATTGGCAGTACGAAGATTCCGCTTGTCCAGAGATAGTCTGAAAGGTCCTTTGACGTTTTGCTTTTGCCACACATCACAGGAATTATAGGTGTTTCCGTGTTGCCAATGTCGAAGCCTGCATCCTTAAATCCATCTAACAGGTGGTTCCGGTTTTCCCAAACTCTCTTTACGTGTTGTGGTTCTGTTTCCAGCACATCTATGGATGCAGTGCAAGCTGCAGCAACACCTGGCGGAACAGCACCACTCAGCAGCCAGCTTCTTGCCTTGTTATATGTGAAGTTGCGGAGATCTTCGCCTCCAGTGATGTGGCCACCTACGACGCCGAAAGCCTTGGAGAATGTTCCCATCTCCACGTGCACCTCATCACATCCAAGCTTGAAGTGATTCACGATGCCTCGTCCTCCTTCACCTAACACGCCTTCACCATGAGCATCATCAACGTAGACGCCAGCACCATGTTCCTTGGCAATCTTCGCTATCTCTGACAATGGTGCAAGATCCCCATCCATGCTGAAAACTCCATCTGTAAATATCCAGAT
>DAOVOU010000235.1 GCA_030629475.1 Desulfobacterales bacterium
CTTGATTGTATCATCAAGCATCATTAGCTCAAAAGTACCGGCCCTTCCCTTATAGCCCGTATTAAGGCACAAAGGGCAACCTTTGCCACGGTATATCTTTCTACCGGCAAACATCTCAGGGGTTATGCCGATCTTTTGCAGGGATTCTTCGTCGGGGGTGTACGGCTCTTTGCAACTATTGCAGATGACACGCACCAGGCGCTGGGCCAATATGGCAATCACCGAAGAGCTGACCAGAAAGGGTTCTATCCCCATATCAATAAGCCGCGTCACCGCGCTCGCCGAATCATTTGTATGAAGTGTGGAAAAGACCAGGTGCCCGGTGAGAGCAGACTGTATAGCAATTTCTGCGGTTTCCAGGTCCCTGATCTCACCTACCAGGATAACGTCCGGGTCCTGGCGCACGATCGAGCGCAGCCCGTTGGCAAAGGTGAGTCCGATTTTCGGGCTGACCTGGATCTGGCCAATTCCCTCAATCTGGTATTCAATAGGATCTTCTATGGTGATGATATTAATGTCAGGCTTATTGATCATGGTGAGGGCTGCATAAAGGGTGGTGGTCTTGCCGCTCCCTGTGGGACCTGTAACCAGGATAATGCCGTGGGGGATTCGGATGAGCTCGCTAAAAACCTTGAGCCTATCTTCAGGCAGGCCAAGGTCAGAGAGCTTGAGCAGCACGCTCGATTTGTCAAGCAATCTCAGGACCACACGCTCGCCAAAGGCAGTAGGGAGGGTAGAAACGCGAATGTCCACATTCCTGTCAGCGATCCTGATCTCGATCCGGCCATCCTGGGGAAGCCTCTTTTCGGCGATGTTCAGTTTGGCCATAATCTTGATTCGGGAAACGAGCGTTGACTGAATGTGCTTGGGCGGCGTGAGCATATCGTATAAGATGCCATCCACACGGTAGCGAACCTTGAGCTTGTTTTGATAGGGCTCTATATGAATGTCGCTGGCGCGGGACTTTACCGCCTGTGAGAGCACCAGGTTGACCAGTTTGATAATGGGCGCGTCACTTGTGTCATCCAGAAGATCACCGATCTCTTCTATTTCAGAAAGGATCAGATCGCTGTCTTCCTCATGCATGTCCTGGATGACCTGCTCAGCAGAATCCTGGCGCATATCATAGGCAAAATTGATGGCCGAAAGGATAGCCGGATAGGGGGCAAGCACGATTTTTACCCCATCCCATCCCAGGATCAGCCTGAGGTCGTCTAAAGGTTGAAACGCAAGGGGATCATTGACAGCGATGGAGACCTCGTTCGACGTGACCACGGGGACCATCTTGTATTTTTTAAGAAATTGTATTGGCACCTTTTCAGTAAAATCGGTATTCAGATCTTCGGTGGGGAATTCGGACAAAAAGGGCAGATCAAATTGGATGCTGAGGGCCTTCAACAGATCCGGTTCCGAGATAACCTTCTGCTGGATCAACATCTCCCCGATCTGGCCCCCTTTTTGTTCTTGCCCCCTGGGCGCATCAGCAAGGGCTTTTTCTGAAAGCCCGCAAATCTCTTTTAATATCTCTCCGATTGGTTTCATGAAGACTATGCTGCTATGCCTGTTTCTGTTGTTTTTTCTTATGGTCGTAAATAAAAACGGCAATGATGCCTGCTAATGCGATGACACCAAGGACTATATATACTTTTAACATTTTAGCCTCCCTTCTTAAGGATCATACCCAAGACTAAAAGTAGTATGGACAAAATCAGGCCCGCAACAAGGACGACAGATTGTATATTTCCCTGAACAAAGGGAATAATGATCGTAACTGTTCACGCACATTTCTTTTCGTCATTGCGAGGAGCGTAGCGACGAAGCAATCTTTCTGCACGGAACTGGAGATTGCTTCGCTTCGCTCGCAATGACTGCCTGGATATTGGACAATCATACAGCAGACTTAGGGAGCCTGTGAACGGTTACTAATGATCATTGAAATCATTGTTGCCTTGCTGAGGTCATACGAATACTTTGAAAGCTCGTTTCGGTTTCGGTCAAATAGGTTCATTTGAGTTTTCACATCAGTTTTTGGTAGGCACTGCCCACCCTACAATGGCTCACTTCTGACTCCTGACTTCTGACTCCTGACTTCTGACCTCTGACTCTTCCCTCCCGGCCTTTCATACATCTTGATCACGCCTTCCTTGATCCTGTCCATTTGCTCCTTCTTTTCTTCATATATTTCCTTGGCCTCTGCCGGGTTTTCGATGATGTGGGGTGTCAGAAATACGAAAAGGTTGGTTCTATCCTTCTTCTTACTGATGGATTTAAAAAGCCAGCCAAACACAGGGATATTTCCAAGGCACGGCACCTTGTAACTTGCTGTGTCAAGACTTTCGCCAATGATCCCACCAATAACGAGGCTATGGTTATCCTTCACAATTACCGTAGTGTCTGCTGTGCGCTTGAGGGTAGTTGGTCTAAATGGGTCAGCCCCCTTTTTCATTTTTATAACTTCCTGAGAAATCTTAAGCCGGACAAACCGCTCTTGGTTAATCTGCGGGGTAATCTTGAGCCTGACTCCCACATCCTTATATTCATAAGTGGCGTATTCACGTTCGGTCGTGAGCTCTACCTCGGCCCTAGTAATATACGGGACATTTTCCCCAACATAGATCTCGGCCTCCTCATTGTCAGTTGTCAAAAGCTGGGGAGTGGAAAGTATATGCACATCGGAGTCCTTCTGGTAGGCCCGCACAACAGCCCCTAAGCTGAAAAACTTAACCTCGCCAATTTCAATTTCCTCGCCAAGGACTCCCAGGGAAAATCCGCTGCCCCGTTTCGACAAGACATCTCCCGGGGCAGAGACTCCAAAAGCTCCAATCTCCCTACCGTCATGACTCCCAATATGTTCCATGGCCTGCCACTCGACACCAAGGTCAAAGTCTTTGCTCACACTGACTTCCATGATCAAGGCTTCAATATAAACCATCC
Organism: Desulfobacterales bacterium; assembly: GCA_030629475.1. Classification (GTDB taxonomy): domain Bacteria; phylum Desulfobacterota; class Desulfobacteria; order Desulfobacterales. The sequence continues at coordinate 2,935 of DAOVOU010000235.1, forward strand.
TCCTCGGAATATCGAGTTTTTTGATCACATCTTCAAGGACAAGGTAGTCGTCCTTATCGGCTGTAATGACTAAGGAATTGGTCGCCTTGTCGGCCACGATCTGGACTTCCTTGGAAATGATGGGGGCCTTACCCTTTATGGGCGCTTTTGCCTGCTTGGCTGGAAGGGCTGTCAGGACCTTGGCCAGGTCTTCGGCATTGGCATTTTGAAGATAATAGACGTGAATGTCCCCCTCGCCCCTCGGGATTTTCTTGTCCAACAGTTCAACAAGCTGTTTGACCCTGACAGTGTCGTACTCGGTGGCCGCTATGATCAGGGAATTGGTTCGCTCATCGGCTACAATCCTGACACCGGGACTCACAGGTGCGCCCTTTCTCCGCACCTTGGTCTTAAAGACAGACATCAATGATTTTACCAGAACCGTGGCCGTGGCATGTTCAACGGGCACCACGGATATCTCTTCGCCAATACCTACCACGTCAATCGCCTTTACGATGCGGAGCAGGCGTTTAATATTCGAAAGCACGTCAGTCACAATCAGGATGCCGGTCGGGGGGTACGAGATAATCACACTGTTCTTCGCTATCAAGGGGGCAAAAAGCTTTTTCAGTTCATTGGGATCGGCATACTCAAGTGGAATCAGTTGCGTTACCACCTTGTCTTCGGGATCGATAGCCTCCTGGCGCAACCGTGTTTCGATGTTCTTGGACCGGGCCTGGACTGCCGGCACGATCTTTACGACACTACCCGCAGGCACGGTGGTAAAACCGTGCACCTCAAGGACCGATTCAAAAACCCTGTACGCCTCTTTTACTGAAATCTTGGTGGGGGAGATAATCGTCACCTTTCCCCGAACCGCTTTATCAATCACAAAATTCTTGCCGGTCAGTTCGCTGATGAACTTAATAAGAAGTGCAATGTCTACATTGTCAAAATCGATGGTCACATAACGGGTATCAGGCGCTTGTTTTGCCGGGGCTTGTAGTTGCTTGGCGGTCTCCTTTTTGGGGAGCGCTTTCTGCTGAACTCGGACAGGCCTCTTGGGGGCAGGGGCCTTTGCAGGGGGTTTCACGGCTGCGGGCTTTCTGGCCGGTGGTTCGGCAGCAGGCCGGGCAGCTTTGGGAGCCGCAGGTGTCACACCCTCCTCACCGGCAACACGGGCCCCATGGGCCACGGCACCGTGCATCAGTATAGCGATACCCATCAATACAATGCACAAAATGGATTTTGTTTTAGCTTTGAGGTTCATAGACCTTTGCTTGCACGGTTTTTTGTGTTTTTTGTGTCTATTGTGTTTTAACCCAATGAACTCAACAAACTCAATAAACCCAACAAACTCAATAAACCCAACAAACTCAATTCACGATTTTTTCAAACCCCGGCACTTCGTGCAGGTTATGCAAGTCTGAGTCCGTTCGTGCCCAGTCTTTAACCGATTGGTCCAGCGAAACCGCCTTTTTCAGGTGGGAAAGACTTTCTGTGAGCTCCCCCTTAATGGCATGCAGGCATGCTAAATTGTAATAAGAGTCCACGTAGCCGGGTCTCAGCCGAATAGCTTTCGCAAAGAATGCC
>DAOVOU010000176.1 GCA_030629475.1 Desulfobacterales bacterium
AAGAATGTTTCACAAGGAGAACATGTCCCCCCAAAAGTGAACGGCGCAGAAAATGGCAGGAATTTGCCAGAGACGGGGACGCGGAGACGTCCATTTGTAAATAAGTAACCGTTCAAGGGTGAAACGCGGGGTCAGCCCTTGACATTGGACATTTTCGCCTAACCATGGGATGAACTCGGACTGGTAAAAGTCTGGCGGCTTTTACCACCTAAATTGAGCGGTTTTTTGAAATTTGTTGTAGGCGCAGGCTTTAGCCTGCGTTTATCAAGACCAGTTGGGTGAATGTGAAGTTGCCCCAACCTACGCAACCTAAAGGTTGCGGCTACAAAAATCCCTCAATTTAGGTACCAGCCGGTTATCCCAGTCGAGCCTGTCCGGAAAAAAGGGCCCGTTATGCCAGCAGTAGCACATACGAATCGCATGGGTAAAACGTCCTATCTTCATAAGGGAAAAACAAAGAAGGGGCGTGATAAGTATTTCTTTTCCCCCAGAAAATATGGTGACTTAGCCTCTGCAATTCCTCATGGCTACGAAATCTATGAGAATCACCTCGGCCAGGTATTCCTTCGCAACACGGCAAGACATTTGGTAAAGAATGATGAGATTAAACAGGTTGAAGATGCATTGACCCTCTATTCGTCGCTGAAGACGTATCAGCATCGAGTTGGGAGCAAAGGCAACGCCGTCACCGTGTATCTCATGAATGAGAATATTGAGCAAATCGTGAGGATGCTCAACCCTATGCTTGCAACCGACAGGAAAGAAGTGGAGAATATAGCTATCCAATATGGCAGTTATGCACCGGCTATGCGATTCGTTCTCGAAGATAAGGAAGCGAGAACGTATAGACCTGAGCGGTATTGTTACCGAGGCAACACGGATGGTTGGATATCCATTGGCACTCCGGACTCCTTGGATATCTTACTTCCAGATGTCGTTGGACATCTCGGACAAGATTCATTCTATGACCTCTTTTGAGAAGACAGGGGGGGAGAGGGAAACGTCCTTAAATAACCAAATAACTTCTTAGGAGTTGAACGATTCCCGGGAGAGACAAGAGGGTCGCATCTTAAATCTTAAATATTCGGGTTGAATTTGGGAACTCCTTTTAGTTTTCCGGTTTCTAAGTAATCCTTTTATAGCCGGTTCATGATGGCAAGAAAGTCGAAGATAGATGAAGATTGTGAGGAATTGAGCGTTGTAGCGGACCCATGGAATCTCAAACTGAAATCTGCAAAACTGAAGAGCGACCCCTTTCTTTCTCCGAAACGACAGCTTCCCGCTATTGGTGGAAAGAATTGGACGGGCCAGAATCTTTTGGTTTATAAACGCTATCATAACCCAGGAGCTCATAGAATGGGGATTCGTTAGCTTAGGAGAAAAGGTGAAAAGAGACAAAGTATTTGTATTTCTAATGTTGATGACCATCCTCCAGGTCGGATGTAAAACCATGAATAACACCCCCCAAGGGGACGCACCTGAAGATATCAGGCGTATATTTATCGGAATATGGGAAGGCGAGTATATGGATCATGAAGCGAACTCATTGCGTACGTGGATACAGAATCGTTCAGAAGACGGAACCTACACTATGATTTTTTATCATCACACTAAGAAAGGAATTTACGAATCTGTACAGAAAGGTAAATGGTGGATTGATGGTGATAGATTTTACGAAATTGCACCAGATGTAATGGAAGAAGCGGATGTATACGAATTCGAGATACTAAATGAAGATGAGATTCGTTTTAAGAGTACTGTGAAGGACTACGAATTCATTGATAGAAGGATCCAAGATTTTCATGATGCTACAATCATTTAAAGGTTTTTCGGGACATCCTTTAGTTTTCCAGTTTCGCAATTATGATTTTTGAAAAACAAGAAAGGGCTTAGACCTACACATTTGACAAAACTGGCCTCAATTGATAAAGAGGACAGTATGAAAAGTGGGGTCAGCCATTGACATTGGACAAAACGCGGGGTGGGGGTGTTTTGATTATTTGGAAAATAGCAATCCTAAGTCCAAGGCACAGATTCGCAAAAACCGCCTCAGGCCCCCTGCCCTTCAGCAACGGAGAAAGGACAAACCCTTAAGAGGGCCTCACAGAAGCAGAGTCCAGGCTCCTGTTCGTCGAATGTGAGTTCGATATTAGTCCTGTGAGTGAGTTTGGGGACGCTCTTTAGTTTTACAGTTTCTAAGTAATCCTTTTAGAGCCGATTCATGATGGCAAGAAAGTTGAGGATAGAGCAATTGAGCGTTGTAGCGGACCCATGGAACCTCAAACTGAAACCTGCAAAACTAAATGGCGTCCCCTTTCTTTCTATCACAAGACGGAAACTCATTTCTGGGTTGAGTCCGGCCCATAAGTAATTCAATAACACGGCATAGACAGGAATCCGGAATCCGAGTGAAACGGGGGGGAGGCATTGGGGGACGCCGGTGAAATATTGACATTTGGCATTTAGTTGCAGGTTGGACTGACATGGGAGAAATAGCGAAAGTCACCGTTTCACAATCGGGTAAATCCGACGGAGGGGACAATAGGAGGACACTACGTCCATTGGTAAATCAGTAACTCCTTCTAATCGCGCGTGGAAGGCGGGACGGGAAAACCGGAACAAAAGAAAAGAGGAAGAGGTCATCCCTTGACATTGGACAAATAGGGTTTTTGGTCAGAGCCAAAAGAAGAAAGGCACATGATTATTTGGATTTTGTCCTAAGTCAAGGGCTGACTCTTGGAGAGATGCGAGTGTCTTATGATTACTTCTAACATTTACTCAAATATACCAGAAGAACTTCCCAACGAATTGTCTGAGAAGATTATCTATAACAAATCATTCAAACTTGAGCGAATCATATCCAAGGGCCACTCAACCACAAAGGGTCAGTGGTATGATCAAGGCCAAGACGAGTGGGTCATCCTTCTTAAGGGAAGTGCGGGCATAGCGATTGAAGGGGAAGCATCAACCGTGGTTTTGAAACCGGGAGATTACATACATCTGCCAGCGCATCTAAAACATCGCGTCGAATGGACTGACGCCTCAACCGAAACCGTATGGCTGGCCCTTCATTACGAAAAAGGAGAGTCATAAAAGAATCCCACACGTTAAAGGTGTGCTATGTCAAAATAGGGAAAAATGGGGCCAGCCCTTGACATTGGACAAGTCGGGTTTTTGGTCAGTGGCTTGATTCTTGATTCTGGAGTCAGACCAAGACAACAAGCGTTTTTTCTAAGGGAGAAAGTACACCAATAGAACTTGAAAGATATATTGATTTTGAAGAGGCACCCTAACCTCACCATCCACGAAGTTGGGTAGGGTCGGGCGGGTTCGGCCATATCGATTTTGATCTTTTCGCATAAAATTGGCCAGAGCTTCCTTTCCGCACCCGCTGGTGATGGCGGGCGACGGCAGTCCAATAACATGTTAGGCCGACTCGGAAATCACCACATATGAGTAGATCCAAGTCACCACCACGCGATCACAATGTGCGCGCAATCGAGTACATGCTGCCAGGCGATTGGAAGGTGTTGGCCGGTCGCACTGACGTCGACAACGATTACCTGAGCCTCAGGGTTGCCAGGCCCCATGATTGGTGGTTCCACATTCGCGGAATGTCAGGCAGCCACGTCATCCTCCAGGGCCCGCCCGGCGAAGAGCCCAGTCGCCAGACACTCAAGCGCGCAGCAGCGATGGCGGCCTACCACAGCAAAGCTCGGGGAGGTGGCGTCGTGGCGGTTTCGTGCACGCGAGCTCGTTACGTCACCAAGCCCCGCGGTGCGAAAGTGGGCACCGTCCAGATCCGCAAGGAGATTGTGCTCAAGGTTCGTCCGGCGCTTGGCGAAACAGCCACAGAAGATGCGACCGATTCGGCCAAATACTCGGCAGGACCGGACCGGCGGTGAACCGAGAGATTGGGAACGTTGGTTCAGAAATAGCATGGCTTTTAAGGAGAAAATGGGGACAACGGGCAAGGGCACCTACTACGTGCTCAGGCGGAAAGGGCTCAAGAACGGCTCAAAGGGCTCAGTAGAGGAAAAGGGCTCATAAAGGGCTCAAAGGGCTCATCGTCTGCCCAGGCTGGACGATCCCGGTATGGGAGACCTGAGTTGTTGACCAAGTTGAACCGCAAAAGCGAGCGCATTCCCCGCAGCGCGCCGTCGCCAAAGCTGCTATGTCGAGTCGGCGACTTGCTGCGGGGAGCTTCAATTATGACGATTTTTTAGAGTAGATGCCCCTATAAGCGAGGGGTGTTTACAAAAACAGAGTGTAAGCGAGGCAACTATGGCAATCAGCAAGAATGTGGCTGGGGTTGAGAGGACTGGCCGAATTGTTCTAGGGATCATTCTTATCCTCTTGGGTTTTTTCCTGTCTGGTCTTTGGAAGCCTCTATTCATTGTAGGAGGCGCTGCATTAATATTCACGGCATCTGTCGGATACTGACCCTGAAAGGGATTCTTGCTGAAGGTTTTCAGTAAAAAAGGCAATGCGTAAGACTTTCCTTTCTTATCAAGGTGAAAGACACGGGGCGAGATTAGGGGCATCACCATATTGCGAACATGTGGACCATTTACTCTGCAATATTTGGATTTGAAACATCAAAAACGGAGGAGGTACTATGAGGAGGAGGCTTCTAATGATGATCGGAATGGTCGTTGCGGCTATGGCAATGGTTCAGTTGAGTTTTGCAGTGGAGAAACAAACGGTGAAAGCAGTAAACCCTGAAGTGGTTATGGAGACCTCGGAAGGTGCCATCACGATCGAGCTTTGGGCCGATAAAGCCCCCGAGACCGTGAAGAACTTCTTGCGGTACGCTGACGAGAAATTCTACGACGACACAATATTTCACAGGGTTATCAGCAACTTTATGATACAGGGTGGCGGCTTTTGCGCTGATATGAAAAGAAAAGATAGCCACCAACCCATAAAGAACGAGGCTACTACAGAATTGAAGAATGATCGTGGCACCATTGCCATGGCAAGGACACGGGATATCCACAGCGCCACGTGTCAGTTTTTCATCAACCTCAAGGATAACGATTTTCTAAACCACTCTGACAACACACCGCGGGGTTTCGGATATGCTGTGTTCGGCAAGGTCATCAAGGGCATGGAGGTGGTTGACCGAATAGGCAAGGCCAAGACCACCACCTCTGGTCCGTACAGAGATGTGCCGGCAAAACCGGTAATTATACAGAGTGTTAAACGCCTCGGGAGCAATTAGCGTCGGGGGGAATATAGGGGACGGGTATTGATATATTGATTGGGGGGAAGTTTGGGGACGCTCTACAGTTTTCCAGTTTCTAAGTAATCC
>DAOVOU010000089.1 GCA_030629475.1 Desulfobacterales bacterium
CGGGCTCCCTCCGTTAGCCCCCAAAAACTTGCTTGCACCTCAGGCCCCCAAGGGAATGCCAACTCAGAAACAAAGTAAGAGGATTGCCAATGGTTCATTCTCAGACTCTCATATCACTCTGGGCTATACTTGAATCGTTCATTCATATGCTGGCTGCAAACGTGATGTCAAATGACACAAACATCAGACAAAACGAAAAAATAAGAAGGATCAAGATTCCACTGATCGATTTTGAAACTCTAGATTCACAAGAGCGGAGTTACTTCGTTATACGAGAACTTGAGCAAAACGTGGGTGCTTCCTATCGAAAAGGAATAGGGTGTTTTGAAAGCCTGCTAGATGTTTTCGAATTGGGGGGTGGTTTGGAGGAGAATTATCGACGTGATTTGCTGGAATTGCAGCAAATACGACATGTATTGGTCCATCGCAGAGGATTTGTTGATAGACAACTTTCCGAAGCATGTCCATGGTTGAAACTCAGAATGAATAGCAAGATTAACATTACTCGTGAAGATATTCGGAAATATTTCAAAGCAGTCAATGAATATCTTTTGGAAATCTCACGTCGAATTGTAAAGAAATATACCCCTCAACAAGAATAGGGCAAGAAAGGGATGTCCTCAATTCATTCTAACGCGGCGAATGGAAGTCTGTTGGAAATACTGAGGAGGGGGGGGACGTCCTTAAATAACTCAATAACTTCTTGGGAGTTGAACGATTGCTGAAAAGATGTGGAGCAAGGACTTGGGGCTGTCTTTCACATTGGGCAAAACAAAAAAAACAGCAGGGTCAGATCTCAACATCGGACATTTATGTTGAAAGTTGAGACCTGACCCCCATGATCTGCTATGCACCATTCGATATTAACTCAAAGAATTTTGCGGATATACCAGAAGAAACTGACCTGTGGTTTGATCTTCTCGCTGACTTTCTTGAAAACAGCAGAAAACTGCTAGAACATGGTAATCATTTGGTTGCGCTTGAATGTTTTCAACTTCTGTATGAGCTAATATTTCTTATGGAGGATGGCGAAGAAATCGTTTTTGCTGATGAACTGGGTAGCTGGATGATTCCAGGTGATGAGAAGAAATATATTCGTGCTTATTTGTCTTCCCTGGGAGAAATTGCAGCTCCCGAAGAATTTGCGGACGCTGCTTTACCACTCATTCGCCGTGATAGTTATCAGTCCTTTGCAAATAAAGTATATTACACTGCCATTCGCGCTGCCAATAAGGATCAAAAGACTTATCTGAAAGCAGAAGTTAAACGTCAGAATATTAAGACAAAGTAATGTTGGAGATTGTGGAGATTGGGCGGGAAAGCGGGAAAGCGGCGGGGGAAAGCGGGGAAAGCGGGACGTTCATAAATAAATAAGTATCTCAATCAACGACTTGATATTTATTGTGTTTAACTGTTCGGTCACTTCCGTGCCTTTTAGGCTTGGAGAGAAGTTGCTTATATATTTATAACGTCCCTGTTCTTGTACTGCCCTCACAACATTGGAGAAAAAGGAACAGGAGACTGGTCAGCGTCCTCTATTTAAATAGTTGTAATTCGTCCCTCTTCCGGCCCCTCCCGCAAGGGACGAGGCAAAGATTAGTATCAAATGGAGAGGCGCATGTGAGTATGAGGGGACGTATGAAGGGACGTTCGTGTTGAACGTGCGCAGGGCTGGCTGATTTGGACTTGGTTTCTCATGTGTTGAAGGAAATGTTTTACAGTTATAATGGAAGACAGGGGTGTACATCTTAAATATTAAATATTCGTCCAAAACCGAATACGTTGTTGACCATGGGACAAGTGAACTTTGAGGACGGGGGGCCAATGGGGTACATTCATATATTACTTCGAGATAAAATTAGAATTAAATACAATCTGTTACAGCGTGGATGATAAGGTGCTTTTGATAGGGGAATCTTGTTTTTTTCTTTACGGAAAAACCTGAAGCCTGAAACGTAAAAAAAAGGTAACTGTTCACGGCTTTTTCCCCTTATTATGGGCACAGGTTTTCCGACCGCCTGTTTTCCTTGAAGGGTTAGTAGGATCACAGGAAAGAAATACTATTACTATTCCCTGTAAGTGGGTCTAGTGACAAAGTGCTATCAGAGATTTAAGGTGATGGATAAATGTTTGAAGGAAAGGCTCAAGCACACCGCGACAAGTTATGCGCAGATAGTAAAACAGACGTTAGCTAGTGTCAGCGGGTTCAGGTAGCAATGAGGGTGGGGGTTGCCCGTTGAAGTAGGATGTAACGGCCTTTAATATGAAATCGAAAGCTGACCGCCCTTGCAGTGAACATGTCGCTATCACGGTCCATAATCTTTCGTTTGCCTTTCTGCCCTTAATGCTTCGAGTGCCTTGTGTTACGTGGCGGTCTATAACCACAAAACGTATAGCTTGTTCTGCAAGGTTATTGGTTGGCCCTATGCCGGGCGTTGTGATGAATGTGAAGTATTCTTTGCCATGTTTGCGAAATCGGTTTGCCATATTCTGAGCTTCTCTTTTCTCTTCTTTGCCATTTTCATCTATGCAGCTTGGAGCGTCTCCTATAGCTACGGATATGATTTTCCCCTTGGCTTGTTCAAGGGCCGTGTTGAATTGTTCCTGCGTCAAGTTTTCTTTTTCATGGATAATCTTAAACATGTCTTTGACGTTTTGAAGCAGTTTCTGGCCATAAGCTTTTGTTTCTGTATCCGGCAGGCCGGCCAAGAATTTTATGTCCCGAATCAGGTGGGCTATACAAAACTGAATTGAGATATCGAAATTCTTCATATACTTTCGGTAAGCGGAGAAGTAGTCGCAACCCAAGACTCCATTGAACTCTTTGCCTAAAACATCGATCAGCACGTTTGATCCTCGTGATTTGTCGATTCTGAATAACACATAAAGCTCGGCTTTAAAAACCCATGTCCAAAATTTATCACCGTTTTCCTTATGCCCGGTTTCATCCACATTCAACGTTGTTTCCAAAGGCAGACGGTCGAGCAATTCTTCGTAGGGCTTTTCAAGGGCCATGCTTACTTTCTGGATTATTTTAGCCAAATATCCCCTTGAAACTTTTATCCCAATAATATCACGGAAAAATTTTCTGATTGTCGAAAATGATGCGTGACATACATTACTCATGTAGGCGACTACTGCGGTTGCACGAGCCTTGAATAGCCCTTCTTTAACAACCTCAGCCGGAAAGGGCGCGTAATGAATCTTCTGACAAACCTCGCACCAATAGGCATAAGAACGATGTTCTTGAGTTGTAATAGTCACCTCTTTTAGCTCAACTTGTTGAATTATTCGAGGTTCTGCGTCAACAAATATGACGTTGCCGTTACATATGGGACAACGATCCAATTCATAATCATGAAAGGCATTTATGAACTCTTCGGGAAATACAGGTCGCTCGTGCCTTGGATGGCCTAGCTGTCCCCCGATTTTACGCTTCTTGCCCTTTTTGGATTTGGGTTTTGTGATATCATCAGATGAGGGCCTTTTGCCTGAGTTGGAGGAATTCTTTGAAAGCTTGGCAATCGTTATTTCCTGTGACTTGATAGTCTTGTTTAAGGAAGTGATCTCGGCATCCATATCACACAATGTCTTGACCACGACATCCTGGCCGGCCTTATAGATTGCAAGGGCTTGCTGATGCCTCATTGCGCAACCCCCAGCCTTGCTCTGAAATCTTGGGTAAGCGGGTAGCCATAGACATATTTGATGGATCTGTTGACTTTATTGGTCTGGTCGTTTTTTCCACGGCCCGTGGTTTTGCCAAGCAGGATCCAGTTGGCCGCCTGATAACAGGTCCCCTTAAAACGCTCAGTATCGACAAAGGTCTCCAGCCAGTAGATCGGGTGATGATAAATCCTTTGCCAGTCCGAAGAAAGGACTTTAGCGGATTTGGCTAAAAGATGCGATGCCAGATGAGGAACACGCACCCAACTGAGAATCAAAAAGCGACTATTATAAGCCAACAAATGGAGGTTCTTTTTTCGTACTGCGGGGCCCCATCCGATGAAATGGTCCCGGCACCCAAGGTGCCATGGGGCGGAAGACCATGCTAAACAGGCGATAGGTCGATCATGGGAAAAGACCAGATACTTCAGGTGTTCCCCAACCGGTTGCGTATAGCCCAGATAATGATATTGGGCGATGAGACCATTAAAAAGCTTTTCAAAAGGGGTTCGACGAACCTGCTGGAGTGTGATAGGAAAGAGTTCCTTGATCGATCTCTCAAGAGGACTTTCGTCCACCACGACGGGTTCCGGAGGCTTGCGGTGCAAAAAGGGGTTCCTAGGAGTGCTCTTCCTTGGCGGAAGTACGATATAGTCTTCCCTTTCCAATCGCAACAGGAGCCCTCTGCAAACCATGTCTTTGAGGTGACTGTTGGGTTGAACCCAGTTCCAGGCGTAGCATATTTTCCTGGACAGAGCACACCTGCCGTCGTCGGGATGCTTTGCAATTAGGCTGCGGATGCAGGCAATATCTTCTTTGGTTACAAGACGTCCTCTGTATACAAGAATCGGCGGCATGCATAGTTGCATACCCCATAATTATCGCGAACGCAAGTGAAAAAACGGGGTGGGTCAAAAAAAGTGCGGACAAAACCAAGGAAAACGGCTTATGTCTGAAACTCTCAGCTTCCAGCTTTTTGGGTTAATGCGCAAAGACCTTATTGCGTAGAATGCATCAATAGCCAGGGTAGCTGACCAAGTCCAAAATCCCGTCCCTGTCCGCAATGTGCAGGCTGTTTAGGAATAACGGCAGTGGCCCGTGAACGGTTACAAAAAAAGATTGCTTACCTAAGTGCGATACGCTATAAGCATACGTCGCATGAACCACGGGTTGAAACGGCCCGTGGTTTTTTATTTCAAACCTACATCCCAGTATATCGGTAGGTCCGTAACATGTCGACGCCACGGCACTTCGTCCCTGCACTCTGGGGATCAGGGTACGGAGCGTCTCCACACAATAGGCGGACGCGTTGCGGACCCCTCGATATCCGGATGTGCAGCGCCGTTTTGAAGGGTTTGCCTTTCATCGGCATACATATGAGGAACAAATTATGATCAGCGCATCCAACGTGGCGCTTGCCTATGGCAAGCGCGTTTTATTTAAAGACGTCAATATCAAGTTCACCCCCGGTAATTGCTACGGCCTTATCGGCGCCAACGGCGCCGGCAAATCGACTTTCCTGAAGATCCTTTCCGGGGAGAACGAACTCGACAAAGGGGCGGTGAGCGTAAGGCCCGGCGAGCGCATCGCCGTCCTGAAGCAGGACCGGTTTGCCTACGACGAGGAAACCGTCTTCAACACGGTGATCATGGGGCACGAGCGGCTCCATGCCATCATGATGGAACGGGACGCCATCTACTCCAAGGCGGAGTTCACCGAAGAGGATGGCATTCGATCCGGTGAGCTGGAGGCGGAGCTCGCTGAGATGAATGGCTACGAAGCCGAGTCCGAAGCGGCGGTTCTCCTCAACGGCCTGGGCATTCCCGAAGAGATGCGCCACCTGAAGATGAAAGAGCTGGAAGGGGGGGACAAGGTCCGCGTGCTTCTCGCCCAGGCCCTATTCGGCAACCCCGATGTCCTGCTCCTTGACGAACCCACCAACCACCTGGATCACAAGTCCATCGCCTGGCTGGAAGATTTTCTGGCGCGTTTTCAGAATACCGTGATCGTGGTATCCCACGACCGTCACTTCCTCAACCAGGTCTGTACCCACATTGCCGATATCGACTACGGCAAGATCCAGATTTTCGTGGGCAACTACGACTTCTGGTGCCAGGCGAGCCGCCTGATCCAGAAGCAGAAACAGAACGAAAACAAGAAAGCGACGGAAAAAGCCAAAGAGCTGACCGCGTTTATCCAGCGCTTTAGCTCCAACGCCTCCAAAGCCAGACAGGCCACTTCCCGGAAAAAGCTCCTGGAAAAGATTACCCTGGATGAGATGCCGGTCTCGTCACGAAAATACCCCTGGATTGCCTTCAGGCCGGAACGCCCCTGCGGGAGCGTGATCCTGGAAATCGAAAATCTCAGCAAAACCATCGATGGGGAGAAGGTCCTCAACAACTTCAGCATGGTGTTGAACAGCGGGGATAAGATCGCTTTTGTCGGAGACAACAGCCTGGCCAAAACCGCCCTGTTCCAGATCCTGGCAGGGGAGATGGAGCCGGACTCCGGCAGCTTCCGATGGGGCCAGACCGTCACCACCTCCTACTTCCCCAAGGAGAACGGCCGCTTCTTCGAGACCGAGATGCCCCTGGTCCAGTGGTTGCTGCAGTACGCTCCGGAAGAGGGGGTGAACTTTGCCCGCGGTTTCCTCGGCCGCATGCTCTTCTCCGGAGAAGAGGCCATGAAAAAGACCGGGGTTCTTTCCGGCGGGGAGAAGGTGCGCTGCATGCTCTCCCGCATGATGCTGACCGGCTCCAATGTGCTTCTGCTGGATGAGCCCACCAACCACCTGGATCTGGAGGCCATCACCTCCCTTAACGAAGGGCTCATGGTCTTTCCCGAGGTGATTCTCTTCGCTTCCCATGACCACCAGTTCGTCTCTACCGTGGCCAACCGTATCGTTGAACTCACCCCGGAAGGTTCCATTGACCGGCTTATGAGCTTTGATGACTACCTGGCAAGCGCTGTCGTGGCCAAAGAGAGGGAAGCCCACTATTGCGGGGAAAGTGCCATGGCACTCTGATCAGGGGATACCTTTGGCTGTTGTATCGCAACAGGCCGCAGAACAACACGTGAGTTTAACGTTCGTGTTGAACGTGCACAGAGATGCAGTGTTAGATCGGAAACTATTGTAAAAAATCATAAGAAGTTATTTTTGGGGAGGAGAAGAGGGTCGCATCTTATTAACTATTCGTTTCTTGTTTTAGAGGTGAACCGGTCGCTGAGAAACCCAAAAGACGACTGAGAAACAACACGTTGGCTGGATAATTAACCTGGTTAATAATGTTCTCAATTAATAAATATGATGCGACCCTATCGTGCCCCGACTTCTGCGTTATAACCCTTTCAAAAAAATAGTTCTTTCAATCCAGCCTCTTGCCAAGTTGACATATCTGTGTTCTTTTGATCTACTAAATTAACGCTTGACGTTATTAACGAAACGCGATAATATGCCACAAACATGATCAAATCTTTTCGTGATAAAGAAACCCAAAAAATATTTCATAGGCTTGTTTCCAGTAAACTTCCGCGAAACATTCAGCATACTGCACGTAGAAAGCTGGTGATGCTGGATTCGGCAACCGAACTTAATGCCTTGCGTATCCCACCCGGTAACAGACTGGAAGCTCTTAAAGGAAACCGAAAAGGCCAGCACAGCATTCGCATTAACGATCAATGGCGCATATGTTTGAGATGGAAGGCCGGAGATGCTTATAATGTTGAGATTACTGATTATCATTAGGAGGTTTATTATGAAGAATAAAAAACTCCCTCCCATCCATCCTGGTGAGATCCTGATGGAAGAATTTCTAAAACCAATGGGCATCAGTCAATACCGATTGGCCAAGGACATAAGTGTACCCCCAAGACGAATCAATGAAATTGTTCACGAGAAACGGGGGATTACTGCAGATACTGCTCTGCGTTTAGGTCGGTTCTTTGGGATGTCACCACAGTTTTGGTTGAACCTTCAGAGTCGATATAATCTTGAAGTCACTGAAGATTTGCTCGCAGATCGACTTACTAAAGAAGTGCATGCTCTCAATTCCAAACATGGCTTGAACCAAATCTACGGGTTATAACCTTTAAGGATTGATACGACCTGAAAGATTGCCAACGTCCATAAATAAATAAGAAAC
>DAOVOU010000175.1 GCA_030629475.1 Desulfobacterales bacterium
CCTTCAGGCGCGCATCGCTGCTACACCCTTGCCTTCGGCTACCCTTCGCCTCCGTCGGGCTGGGTCTGGACTTTGCCCGATATTTGTGTCATAAATATCAAACAGCACCATTTAGCAGCCGGGCCAAGCCCGGCACACAACCAGTCGTTCCACCGGACGGCTGGAAGCTGGCACGTTTTGAAAGGTCGCTCCTTTGAACAATGTTTTTTGTAGTTAGGTTCGCCTCGGTATTTACCCGCCGCCGGTGAACTCTTAGGAGAGGAACAAATACTAGTAGTCCATTATGAGCAAGCGCAAACGAAAACTCACTCATGCCGAAAAGGCGGAAAAGAAGCGAAGGCGACAGGACTACATGACAATTTTCGTCAATGGGAAACAGAAGAGGGTCAAGCGCCCGCCGACTATCGACGGTATGGATGTGGATGAATTCATCCGAAGGAACGCAGATCCCATTTGGTTACATCAGAATGAGATGTGGGAATACATGACAGATGACGACGAATCATGACCTCCCAACAAGACGATTGCACTCGGACGGCTAGAAGCGGCGACTTTTTGAAAGATGGTGCCCGTCAATAAGCATCAATAATTCTTGAAGCATCTCAGCTTTCACCCGCCGCCGGTGAACCGCAGCCAGCTTAGAGATATTGTGACTTTTATAGTAGTTTTGATATATTAATAGACCTGACAGGAGGAGAAATCTTTATGTTTGACCGCATCATGAAACGAATGCGGGAAAAAATTCGTACTCGTCAATATGTAATGACCATTCATGCTGAAGAAGAAATGGATGATGATGGATTATCCGTTTTTGATGTTGAACGCTGCATACTCACAGGTGAAATCATAGAACGGCAGAAAGATCGTGTTACAAATGAATGGAAATATCTTGTGGAAGGCAAATCTATTGTGGACAATAATCTTATTGTAGTGACAAAATTGGGTCCAACTGGGAAATTGGTTGTCATTACACTATATATTGCTTAGACAAAAAGGTGGGAAATTATGATTTGCGATATTTGTGGACAAGAAGGCGCCAGGACTCGCCATATAACGCGAATTTATGGCAAAGGAGATAACTTGCTTCTTATTGAGAATGTTCCTGTAATCAACTGCCCTCATTGTGGAGAAAGTTATCTCACAGCGGAAACACTGCACGAAATTGAACGTATCAAACTTCATCGTAGGAACTTTGCTACCAAACGTGCTATTTCTGTCGCTGGTTATATGTTAGGTCATCATTCTCAAAGCAAGAAGCAGGCTAACAAATCGTTCCACTCGGACGGCTAGAAGTCACGGCGTTTTAGAAATGCATTAGTAGAATGAAATGATTTCCCATTAACTACTGGTATCGGCTATACTCGCCGCCGGTGAACTCTTGGTAGCCTGTTCAAGGTCTATGACTTCTAAACGGCACCATATTTACTATGTTGAGTGTTATCAATATTTACTGTCGTAATATTTCAAACAAAAGGAAAAATATCTATGAGCGAATATCAATATTACGAATTCCAGACGATTGATCGCCCGTTGGATGAAAAAGAACGAGACGAAATTGCCAGTTGGTCCAGTAGGACGGTGCCCACATCAACCCAAGCAATATTTACATATAGTTACAGTGATTTTCGTAAATCGCCTAAGAGAGTCGTAGAAAAGTATTTTGACGCTATGCTATATCTTTCAAATTGGGGATCAAAGCGGCTTATGTTTCGCTTTCCACGCTCCATCATTGATGCTGAGATATTCAGACCATATTGTTTTTTTGATACAGTGTCTACTTCTGTTACCGAAGACTTTGTTATCTTAGATATGTCTTTCCATGATGAAGAAGGCGGAGGATATTGGATAGAAGGTGAGGGTTGCTTGTCTTCATTAATTATTCTTCGAAATGATATTTTAAACGGTGATTATCGAATGTTATATCTCGCTTGGCTTAATTCCATAAATTTTGAATATGATATTGAGGATTATGGGGAGGAGCTTGAGCCCCCAGTACCAGATAATCTCCGAAATCTATCAGCACCACTGCAAAGTTTCATAGATTTCTTCGAAATTGATAAGAATCTAATCAGCGCGGCATCCGAAGCCAGTGTCAATAGAACCGATTCCTCCGTACCTGCTATCAAAGAGTCAGTCGCTAAGCTTACAGAAGCCGAACGAATCGATTTTCTGGTTAGATTTGCGAAAGGTGAAGCACATGTAAATCTCCAGCTACAAAAAAGACTCCGTGAGCTTTCCTCAGAAAAAGCAAGAATTGGTGAGCCTTCCCAAAAACGAACAGTTGGTGCATTACTAAGATCAGCTCAAGAAATTTTCAAACGTAAAAAGGAAGAACAACGACAAAAAGCTGAACGGGCTAGAATTCGTAAACTTCAGAAGCTTGAAAAACATGAAGCAGAATTGTGGGAACGAGTTTCTGTGTTGATTAATACAAAGAAAACCAAAGCTTATGATGAAGCTGTTGATATCCTTAAAGACCTACGCGATTTGGCAAAGCATCTCAATCAATTTGATCGATTTAAGTCAATGATTAACAAAATCCACAAAGACTATAGCAGGCTTTCTGGTCTCAAATCTCGGCTAAATCGTGCAGGGCTAACAATGGGATGAACTCGGACTTGAAAAAGCTGGCGCTTTTTTAAGCCGGTTACCCCAAACGAGCCTGAAAGGATAGGTCAATGAAAATATTGTCACAAGAAGATTTTGACGACACCAAGATTCGGATTAACAAAGTCGCAATGGAGTCGCTTTACGATTTATATGCCTGAATGCCTTTTGGCCAACAAACAGTTCTAACAAATGGAAAAAAAGCAACGATAAAATCATTTTACCCCCCAACAACAAAACATGATGGGCATCTAAGCGGTATTCCTCATTTTGGCGTTGATATGAAATTCGATGACGGAACTGGACATATTGAGTTTATTGTTTACCAATCTGGCTGGGGAGGTTTAGTGGAAAACGTTTCAGGCTAACAAATCGCTGGAGCCAACCGGATTACAGCGTAGCTCATCTTGAGCAAATGGGCCGGTGGCTCAGCTCAGGCGTTGGGTTGAGGAAGGGGACGGAGCAGGTGGAAACGTTCACGGAACCCAAGGGCTTTGTCGATAACCCTGGTTACGTCCAACAACGGCAAGTGTCCCTGGCCGCCATGGATATCCACACGATTGATGCTCCCATTGTGGACATCGTGAAGAGCTTCCAGGATCTCCCCTGCTGTTTCACTCTCCAGAGCTGCTACGGACACTTCATCCATGCGGCTCAGCAGGATCGCAACAGTACGGAGCGTCTGCCCATTTCGGATGGCGTTGCCCCGGTTACGTACCGGATAGCCTACGTCGCTCTCTGTCTTGAGAACAGCCCCGAAGGGAAAGAGCTGCTTGAGGACCTGAGAGACATCCCGACGGCAAACCCCGAGTGTATTCAGTTCGGGAGTGCAGAGTGGTTCTGGGCTAGGCAGGTCAACTCCTACGTCCTTCAGGTCGAGCCGGAGCGATTCAAGGACAAGGATCAGGCCACTATCGACTATCAGGAAGCTCTCCATATTCAGGAGGTCAGAGACAACTTCTTCTCCGAGCTCAGAAGGCTCCTGCACGAACAACAGAAGAGCATGCAGAGAAAAGGAGACCTCTAGCAACATGAAGACACTGGTATTTGCGGTAGCGGGCTACAACCTGGCCGAAACCGGAAGAATGATCGAAATCGCCAGGGCGGCGCGGAAGCACTTCAACGTCATCTTCGCCAGCTACGGCGGGCAGTTCGAGCAACTGATCGAGGGCGAGGGCTTTCTTCTGGACAGGATGGCGCCGCGGCTTACCCAGGAAAGGCTCGCCCGCCTGCGAGCCGTCCTCAGCGGCGAGACGCTCAATACAGTGGGATACCTGTCAGCCAAAGAACTTGCGGCGCGGGTTCCGAACGAGATTGCGTTTTTCAAAGAGGTGAAGCCCGCTGCGGTGCTCACTGGCTGGTGCCTGAGTGTCACCATCTCTACTCGCGCGGCAGGGATTCCCTTCGTCAACGTTCTCCACTCCACAACCGTCAGGGAGTACTACGAGGCTGGGCTTCAGTCCTGGCCCGACCGGAGCGACTTCGGCTTTGTGCGGTGGCTTTTCCGAAACGACGAAGAGAGGATGAACCGCTGGATGAGCAGGCTGGTCCTCAAGCTGGCCGCTCCCGCAAAGGCCTACAACGCGGTCGGGCCAACGTACGGACTGCCCAAGTTCAAGAACTTCATCGACCTAATCGAGGGCGACCATACGCTTCTCGCCGACATCCCCGAGTGGGTCGGCTTCCGCGAGGTCCGTCCTACCTTGCACTATATTGGACCGCTGCCTGCCAGAATTGACCGACCGATTCCCGATGAAGTGACCTCCATGCCTCGCGACAAGCCCATCGTGTATTTCGCCATGGGGAGTTCGGGAAAACCGGCGCTCGTTGCTGAGATTCTGGCAGGCTTCAGGAACAAGCCTTACCGTGTGATAGCACCCGTGAAATCGCACATCGAACAGATGACCGTCGATATTCCGGAGAATGTGGTCGTCACTGGATTCCTGCCCGCACACAAGGTGAACCCGATGGCGGACATCTCCGTCATCCATGGCGGACAGAATAGTGTAATGAACGCATGTCTGTCGGGGACACCGATCGTCGGGATAGGAATGCATCCGGAGCAGCAAGCCAATCTGGATGCCTGCGTGCGAAAGGGGTTTGCCGTTCGCCTGAACAAGAAACGGGCATCGGCGTCCGACGTCCTGGCCGCCATCGACAGATTGCTCCGCGACGAAGCCGCGAAGACAGCAGTGGAGACGTTCCGGAGACAACTTGCAGAATGGGATGGACCGGAGAACGCTGCCCGCTTTCTGAAAGAACATTACGGGTAGGCCCACGATCGAACACCCAAGATCAATCTGACATGAACCCAACCAAGGCATCCTCGTGTCCAGCTAAGTCCGAATCGTTGGGATTGGACGTAAGTCCATGAAATTCGATGTTGCTACCCAGTGGGTGATCGCATATGATGATTAGATCATATACCCCTTTGCAGGGCTTGCCGTGGCACTGGGGAGAATGGTGCTAACGTCACACAACTCTTTGCAGAGCTTGCTCTGGCACTGAGGATCAGGCGTATGGTACTGCGAAGTCCCACTTGACTAAAGTCTAGCCAGCAGGTCAATAGTGACGCCCGAGGGTAAACTCCGAGAGGAGAGTCCGAAGCCGGGCGGAGCGAGGATGCAGGCTGTGTGATTGAGCCCCGAAAAACCTGCCCGCCATTGCCTGAGATGCTAGCATTTGACCTGCCCGCTGTGCCAGGCGCTGGCA
>DAOVOU010000245.1 GCA_030629475.1 Desulfobacterales bacterium
GCCTATGCGATTCGAAATCGTTTGGCTGGTGAAGGAATCAAATTGGACAACTGGCAGATGCGAGGACTCTTGCACTCGGCCCGCCGGGCCAAAGAAGAGATCTTTGAAAATCCTGATTGCGACTCGCGTCCGGTCACCATCCTGGGGAAGGGACGGCGGGTCATTGGGGGTACCATCAGTACCGAACTGACCCGCCAGGAGATAGAAGAAGTCATTTTGAACGGTTTCTTCCCGAAGTGCGCAGACACCGACCGACCAAGAGAAAGGCATCAGGCGGGGTTGAAAGAGCTTGGGCTTCCGTATGCCTCGGATCCTGCTGTAATAAGGCACCTGGCATGGTTCCTTCAAAGGCACAGAAATGACAGCAATCTTCCGGGCGAGGCATTAAGACCTACGGCGGTCCTGTTCAATGGTGGCGTCATGAAGGCCGAGCCATTGAAGCACAGGATAATAGAAGTCCTCGAAAGCTGGAATGGGGACGGAAAAGGGTTGAAGGTCCTTGCCTCCAGATCGCTTGACCTGGCGGTTGCTTACGGGGGCGTGTATTACGGGCTGGCCCGACGTGGCCGCGGGATACGGATCCGCAGTGGTACTGAGAGGTCATATTATATTGGAATCGAAACTGCAATGCCGGCAGTCCCTGGAATGCCTGCCCCGATTAAGGCCCTGTGTGTGGTACCCTTTGGTATGGAGGAGGGAACTGAGGCGGATTTGCCGGATCGGGAGTTCGGCCTGGTGGTGGGAGAATTGGTATCTTTTCGTTTTCTTGGCTCAACGAGCCGACATGACGACGGAATCGGAGACGTTATAGAAGACTGGGAAGAGGAAGGCATTGAAGAACTTGTCCCCCTGGAAACGGAGCTGCCCGCTGAAGAGGGTCAGGAAGGGGCTCCGGTACGGGTGCGCTTGCAGATCAAGGTGACTGAGATAGGGACCCTGGAACTCTGGTTTGTTTCGGAGACAAAGCGTTGGAAGCTTGAATTTAATGTTCGGCAGCCCTGAATTCCGAAATTCGGAAACTCAAAAGAACCGGTGGTGTTTCCTTGAATTCATGGTTCCTGTCATATCCTTGTTTGATTCATGTGGCATTCGTTATTGGTTGTTCGGTTGCGCTGCTCGTTTCGTCCCGCCTTCGCTACGCTTCGGCGCGGCGCGTCGAAGCTTTAGCGGAGACGGCTGTCGTCACCCGGTTGCGCCGTAGCCCGCGCTCACTGAAATTCCTGCAAGCAAGCGATAGGTTATCCGTAACCGATCTACGAATCCCGATTCGAGCTGTGCAACCGCAACCGTTTGACTCAACCGAAATGGCACCTGGTTTCGCCAACGACTAAAGGATCTACCAATGCAAAATCACGAGTTTCCAAATTTGTGATAAGATGAAGCAGACTACACAAAAAACATCCCGATATGTCATAGGTATTGACCTTGGCACAACGAATTCTGCAATTGCATACATTGATACCCGCAAATACCCTACAGGTGGCGCCGGTACCATTCAAACCTTTACTATACCGCAGTTGATTGCAGAGGGCGAGATCGCAGAGCGTCAAGGACTCCCCTCTTCCCTATATCTCTCACCCGGTCACGAGCTTCCCGCAGGAAGTCTTGATCTCCCCTGGGCAGAACACCGAGATTTTGCTGTTGGGATATTCGCCCGCATACAGGGCGCAAAGGTTCCTGGCCGACTCATTTCCTCTGCAAAATCGTGGCTCTGCCACTCAGGCGTGGATCGCAAGGCCCCCATTCTCCCATGGGGAGACGTCGGAGAGGTTTCAAAACGGTCTCCTGTGGAAGCCTCTGCACTTTATCTAAGACATATGCGTGACACATGGAACCATGTAATAGCCGGCGGCGATTCCACCAAGAGGTTCGAGGAACAGGAGTTAATCCTTACGGTGCCTGCCTCTTTTGATGAAGTTGCTCGCGAGCTCACCTCAGAGGCGGCGGAAAAAGCGGGGCTTGTGCATATCACGCTCGTTGAAGAACCTCAGGCCGCGTTCTATTCCTGGATTGCCCGCCACGAAGCGGATTGGGACAAGATAGTTGGTCCGGGAACGGTCATCCTTGTTTGTGACATTGGAGGGGGGACGACCGATTTTAGCCTGATTTGTGTAAAGGAAGGAGAGACCGGGCCGGTCCCTGAACGCGTGGCCGTGGGAGAACACCTCCTGTTAGGGGGCGACAATATGGATTTGGCTCTGGCCCGTCTGGTCGAATCGCGGATGTTAGGAAATAGTGAAAAAAGACTCGATTCTCTTCGCTGGCATATCCTGACGTCCCTTTGCAGAAGCGCGAAAGAAACGCTTTTGGGAGGTGGAGAGCCTCAGAGCGTTCCGATCAGCCTTCCCGGACGTGGTAGAGGAATCGTTGCAGGGGTGCTCTCTGACTCACTCAATTTGGAGGATGTACATAATACGATCATCAACGGTTTTTTTCCATATACACAAGCCGATGAAATGCCTATTCGAGGAACCGGAATTGGTATTCAGGAGTGGGGACTCCCTTTTGCTGCAGATCCCGTTGTTCCGCGTCATCTGGCGGCTTTTTTGAAAAAACACCAGGCAAGGAACACAGGTGTTTCTCAACCTGAGACTGTACTGTCATTGCGACCGGATGCCATTCTTTTTAATGGCGGCGTATTTACCCCCAATATTTTGAGAGAACGTATTTTAGAGATCGTATCGGGATGGTTTTCCAGGGCGGGAGGAGATCGGTGGCGTGCTGTGGTGCTTGAAAACGATCTGCTCGCCCTGGCGGTGGCCCGGGGTGCCGCATACTATGGCATGGTGCGCCGGGGGCGCGGAGTCCGCATTGTTGGTGGAAGTCCTCGCTCATACTATGCACGTGTAGTACCGACCGATACGACAAAAGAAGAGCCAGGCCAGATCAGCGCTGTATGTGTCATACCCCGGGGGATGGAGGAAGGAGAAGAGGTGGAGATAGAATCTCCGGTGTTCAAGGTGCTGACCAACCAGCCAGCCTCTTTTTCTCTTTACAGTTCCAATTCCAGGACCGGTGATCAGCTTGGCCAGGTGTTGACCCTGAGTGAAGATTCGTTGTTTCAACTCCCCCCGCTTCGTACAATCTTGCGGTTCGGGAAAAAAGGGGTTGTCCGCAAAATACCGGTTTACCTGTGCGCACGCCTTACAGAGGTTGGAACCTTAGAGCTTGCCTGCCATTCCACGGAGACAGATCATCGATGGAGGCTTCAGTTCAAGATCAGGCCAGATGCCAGTGAAGAGAGAGAGGAGAAAAAAGGATCCCAAGACGGGCCGAAAAAAGAGTCAATTTCGGAGAAATCAATAGGTAGAGCGTTGAAGACCCTGAAAGTTGCATTTACCACGGAAGAGCCTCTTTGTGGTGATCTGGTCACACCTACTACTGTAATGAAAGCGTTGCGCAAAGATATCGGCAGGAATAAGGAAAGCTGGCCCGTTCCGGTCTTGAGGGTTCTTTTCGACACGCTTCTAAGTGAGCCGGACTATCGAAAAAATAGTGCCAGACATGAAGAAAGGTGGTTGAATCTCACCGGGTTTTGCCTTCGCCCCGGATACAGTCATACCGGGGATGATTATCGAATGCGACAGATATGGAAACTCTATCATGCTGGGATTATCTTTCCACGTGATCAACAATGCCGTGTGGAGTGGTGGATACTGTGGAGACGGGTGGCCGGCGGGTTGAATCAGAGCCAGCAGATGACCCTTTTCCGCGATCTTTCTCCGGTCCTGTTGCCTGGCCAAAAAAAAGGGACAAAGCAACACCGGGTCTCTCCGCAGGAGCGGACCGAGATGTGGCGTGCCATAGCCAACTTAGAAGGACTTCCCGTCGATATTAAGGAGGAGATAGGCAGGGCGCTCATTAAGCAGATCGGGACATCCCGTGGTGAAGGGCTCAATATGTGGGTCCTTTCCCGTATTGGGTCGCGTATCCCTCTATACGGGCCTTTGAACGGAGTCGTTCCGGTCAGGACCATCACAGGCTGGATAAAACGGATCCTTGAAACAGAATGGAGAAAACCAAACCAAACGGCGTTTTGTGTGGTCCAAATGGCCTCTTTTACCGGAGACAGGGAAAGGGACCTTGATGCAAAGCTCAGGGATCGTATCAGGGAAAAACTCCGGAGATTGGAAGATGACGAACGGTTGGCTCAAAGATTGTTCGAAATGGTCCCCCTGAGTGCATCTGAGCAAGGTCTCGTCTTTGGTGAAGGACTCCCGGAGGGGCTCCATCTAGCAGAATAAGATCACGTCTCGGAATTTCTACAATCTATTGATATCATAGCACTTTATTAGCTTGGCTGTGGTCCCGAGACAGGAATGATGGAATGATGGAATATTGGAATGATGTAGAAGATAAAAAGACCAAAATCC
>DAOVOU010000248.1 GCA_030629475.1 Desulfobacterales bacterium
AAACAATGATTCAAAGGATATTCAAAGCACCCCAGAAGAGTTTCTTCCTGATGGGTCCACGCGGCTCCGGCAAGAGTACATGGATTCGAGCCACTTTTCCGGATTCCCACGTGATTGACCTGCTATCTGAGAGCACGTACCAGCGACTGCTGGCGAACCCGGGTCTTTTCGCGGATGAGCTGCGGGCGGTTCCTACCGGTAGGCGAGTGATCGTCGACGAAGTACAGAGGCTGCCCGACTTGTTGAACGAGGTGCATCGCTTTATTGAAGAAAAGCGGTTAAGCTTTGTCCTTTGCGGATCGAGTGCTCGCAAGCTCAAGCGAGCCGGCGTCAACCTGCTTGCAGGCCGTGCATTGCACCGATCCATGCATCCCTTCGTCCCCGAAGAACTTGGCACACGATTCGATTTAGAAGAAGCCCTTCAGTATGGAGTGTTGCCAATCGTGTGGGACTCAACGGCTAAAGAGGAAACACTTGCGGCCTACGCACATATGTACCTTAAAGAGGAAATACAGGCGGAGGCACTTGTTCGAAACCTGCCTGGATTCGCCCGTTTCCTGCCGGTGGCGGCCCTCTTTCATGGCCAGACGGTCAATACAACCAACATTGCTCGAGAATCTGGAGTGGCAAGGACAACGGTAGCGGGATATCTCGACATTTTGGAAGAAACACACCTGTGCTTCAGACTGCCTGCGTATGAAGCAAGAATCCGTGTTCGGGAACGGAAACTGCCCAAATGGTATTGGTGCGATCCCGGTATCGTACGAGCAATGAAGCGAGCCACCGGCAGACCAGCCATGGAGGAAAGGGGGGCTTTGTTCGAGGGAATGGTGTCACAGTTGATCCGTGCATATAAGGACTACCGCGGCATCTGTGACGATATGTATTACTGGGCGCCCTCCGGCCATTCCAAGACCAAAGTCGATTTCCTGCTCGTTCGAGGTTCGGATGTGATCGCAGTCGAGGCAAAGTGCGGTAACAACTTTACAGAAGCCTGGTGCAAGGGCCTCCGTGCCGTGGCACCACTCAAAGGACTGCGACGCCGAATCATCGTCTACCCTCGCGGACCAGTATTGAGAACAGAGGACGACATTGATGTCTTTCCCCTGCAGCACTTTGCCGACCTGCTGGCCAACAATGCGCTCTAGGCGAAGATACCGACGTATTTGCTATGTTATTTGCTGGGGCAGTTAGCCACAACTCAAACGCCTTAGGCCTTTCGCCTCACGCCTTGGGCCGCGAAGCGCTTTGCTATCAGCAATCAGCCATGATCTGCCATTGATAAGTCAAGTTTGTCAACAAAGGCCCTGAGCTTCAAAAGGCTAAAAAAGTGGTAATAAAATACAATAGTTATAGATTTATTGACTTATTTAAGGACGTCCCGGTTCTCCGGGTTCTCCCAAGGATGCCGCCTGGTAACCACCTGGAGGTCTTGCGCGGTGACCGTCGAGGGCAGCATTCCATCAGGATTAACGACCGTTACCGCATTTGTTTCATCTGGTCTGAAAAAGGACCAAAACGAGTTGAAATCGTAGACTATCATTGAAAGGATCATCTTATGAGAATGCCGACCAACCGGGCGCCTATTCATCCGGGAGAAATATTGCTGGAAGAATTTATGAAGCCGTATGGTATGACGCAAACGGAAATTGCCCGAAGAATCGGTGTGTCCCGCAAACACATCAGTGAAATCGTAAACGGCAGGAAAGGCATTAGCACGGATATTGCCTTGCGCTTATCAAGGCTGTTTGGAACGTCACCAGAACTGTGGCTGAACGGTCAAATAGCCTCGGATGTGTGGCACGCTATGCGAGGAGAAAACGCTTACAAATTGGAAGCGATTGAGCCAGTGGCCACATCCGTATCAGTTTGAAAGTGCCTGAGGTGAGACGCTATTCAATGGAAGGCCGTGCGGAGTCTCTCGATGAATTCTCTCTCTCCGACGAGGAAATGATCGAGAACGAAAAAGCTGGCGTAGAGGTACGTGGTGAGTTTCAAAAAGGCTAAAAAAGTGGTAATAAAATACAAGAGTTATAGAGTTATTGACCTATTTAAGGACGTCCCGGTTGTTCCATTTTTGCCCGGGAGGGGGCTTCTTGGGGTAAACTGAACAGGGCCTTTGGGGGTGACCTGGAAACGATCATACGCGAAATCAACCAGGCCGTTGCAGCCTGATGCTGAACTTTTCATTAGACAGGATTTACAGGATGAACAGGATATAACATTTTTTTCACCTTTCCGCTCCAGGCGGATTGAGTTTCTCCCTTCCATCCGGGAAGGAAGAAAGCCAAGAAAATCCCGACGATCCTGTTAATCTTGTCAAAAAGATATTTATATGAAACGACTGACCAATTTTGATACATACCTTGAAGACCAGTTGAAAGATAAGGATTTCGCGGCGCGCTTCAAAAAGGCTGGTGAAGCTTGGGACGTAGCCCTGCAACTAGCTGCTTTACGCAAAGAGTCCGGATTATCTCAGAAAGAACTGGCCCGACGCGTGGGAACATCCCAACAGCAAATCAGCCGCCTTGAATCACCATCTTATGAAGGCCATTCCTTGAGTATGCTACGCAGAGTCGCAGAGATTCTTGGGGCAACCCTTCATGTGGAGATTCACCGCAAAAGGCATCGGAAGCAATTAGGTGTGGCCGAAAGCAAGTCCAAATACGGGGGCAAGTAGCCTGAACGAACAAAAAATGGTTAGGGCTATCAGCAGAAAAGCGCAAAGCACGTTCTGCACGAACGTCCCGGTTGGACGGGCGTCCCGGTTGGACGGGAGGCCTTGGTATTGGTATGGCTCAAATAGCAAGACACTTGAATCTCTCATTGGCCGGGGTGAGTCAGTCGGTAAAGCGAGGAGAGACAATACTACAACAAAAGGGCTATAATCTCATCGATTCTTAAGCCTAAAACTGTAAATATGGAAATGTAAAGGGCGTCCCCAAAACGCCCCCCGGGAGGATACCTATGGAGGTAAGATAGAAAACCGAATCAGATTTCCGCTGGAGGTGTTCAAGAGAGTAAAGGACGTGGTGGGAGATTTCCCTGTAGGATATCGTTTCCTGGCCGATGAATGGCTACCAGATGGACTACATATTGAGGAGTCCGGTGTGTTGGCAAGGGCCCTGGAGGAGGCCGGTGTGGCTTATCTATCGGTCATGGGCGGAACCCATGAATCTTTCTTTCTCCCTGAGATTATCCGTCGTGTCCGTATGTCATTGATAGTTCATATGGCCAGAACTGGCGCAGAGTGGTCTGGTTGACCATTATGTGTAAACTATTTAATTTCGTATTTGCAAGCTGAAGGACTGACCATATCGAGCCCCGTGATGGATTTAATCTTATATTACAGTAACATAATCAATATTATGCTATTCGCTCCATGGTTTGGTGCATACAAAAACGAAATTAAATAGTTGACACTCTGACGTCTCTGTACATTACCCAACTGGTCTGATCGACAATGATATGGGGACAGCAGGGAAAAATGAGGATGTTCAGAATCATTGTAGCCCTGTCTCTTCTCGTTGTTTTGTTCGGTTGTGCAACGGGCTCGTCTATTGTCACTGGTAAAGCTCGACCAGCTATTAGCTCCAGCGAAGTAAAGATTTATCTTGATCCACCATCGCAATATGAAACTATTGGAATAGTTGAGGCCTCCAGCGATGTCGAGTTCTCAACCCAAGCAGCACAAGACAGAGCAATTAACGAACTAAAAGCGCAAGCCGCAAAAATTGGAGCTAATGGTGTGATTCTCCTTAACACTGGGGACAAATCCGGTGAAATAGTCGGTTTCTATTCGGGAGGTCTTTTTTATGCAGGCGCAAGTGAAACAAAAACTGCAAAAGGAAAAGCAATATTCGTAATACAAGAATAAACATATCGTTGGCTATTGGGGCCGTTCTCAACATTTAAACTTTGGTTGGCTATTAGGGGACCTTGCTTTATGTTGCTGATGATTGATAAGTTTAAATGTTGAGAACGTCCCTTATGTTGCCGTCCCTTATGTTGCCCATCGATATCTTCCTCCTGATGGAGGATACATTTGACGTCCGGGACGTCTCTGGCGAGGCACGGATTCTTTTCGATCAGATGGCTGCCCAGAATTACGAAGGTGCGAGCATATTCTGGGTGAGACGTTTGGCGGCGTTCGATGGGGAAGAGGCAGCAATCAAGCACTGGCAGCTCAAACGCGATGGAAAGAAACGAGGAATCGTTGAGGTTTTGACACATGATTCATAACCAAGAAGAGTATAAAACGACCTTAGAGAGGATTTCCTACTTTCAAAAGCAGGTTTCACATCTTCGCAGGATGGAAACAAATCTAGAG
>DAOVOU010000107.1 GCA_030629475.1 Desulfobacterales bacterium
AAGGGTTGCGATTGCGTAGCTCGTTTAGCGCAAAGGTTGGTAAGTTCTCAATAAGTTTGGGTGGAGTTTATCCGTAAGGATTTTATAAAAGGCTTACGCCTAAACTCCAAAAGCCAATACGCCATTGTCATTCGCTCAAAGCCGTGATCCGGTTATGATCGTAAATTCTCTTCACGTTTTTTCTTGACATCTAAAATTGAGAGTTGTAAGGGGTGGTGCAAAGTGGGTTAAAGTGGATGTAACTAGGAGCGGTCGAGTCAAAACATGTTTCGGGGCAGCTCGTTTCATAACCTGGATTCCAAAGGCCGTTTGATTATCCCGGCACGTTTTCGGGATGTGTTGAAGCAGAGCACCGTGGACGGACTTATGATTTCAAAGATGGATGGCGCCCTGTTTTGTTATACCTTTGAAAAATGGCGCGAGATTGAAGACAGTATCCTCAAGCTTGCTCGGAAGAGCAAGAATATGCGGCGCTTCCGGCGGATCTTCATAGGCGGCGCCCATGAATGTTTGCTTGACAAGCAGGTACGCATTTTGATTCCACCAACCCTCCGGCAGTATGCAGGTCTGAACAAGGAGGTCGTTCTTGTAGGGGTGCTCGATTATTTTGAGATATGGGCC
This sequence comes from Desulfobacterales bacterium, assembly GCA_030629475.1. Taxonomy (GTDB): domain Bacteria; phylum Desulfobacterota; class Desulfobacteria; order Desulfobacterales. The sequence goes on from DAOVOU010000107.1 coordinate 622, forward strand.
AAGGATAGTTGGGCCCAAGAAGATGAGAAACTGCATATTGATATGGAGAACGAGGAACTGAGGAACGAGATTGCTGAACTGGGGCTCTAAGGTGAGTGGCCTATGCAATATCGCCATGTCCCGGTCATGGTAAAAGAGGTTATTGACTATCTAAACTGCTTACCTGGAAAGACATACGTAGATGGTACCTTGGGGGGAGGTGGCCATGCCCAGGCTATTTTGGAGGCCATTAGTCCAGACGGTTCCCTTATCGGCATCGACCGAGACCCGGATGCGATTGCCTACGCCCGGAAATCCCTCCATCGATTTAGACCGAACGTTCAAATCTTTCACGACGACTTTACCCATCTCCCACAAATTCTTTCCCGGTTACACATCACCGGGGTGGATGGAATCTTGCTCGATTTGGGACTTTCACTCTACCAACTGGAAGGAAGCGGTCGGGGTTTCAGCTTCATGCGGGATGAGCCTCTGGATATGCGTATGAATCCGGAGCAGGGCCACACGGCTGCTGCACTCATAAACAGGCTCCCAGGAAAAGACCTTGCAGACCTGATAGCCCGGTATGGAGAGGAGACATGGGCCAATCGTATTTCAAAATCTATTGTGGCCGCACGCCGCCAGCAAGCGATTCGGTCAAGCTTGCAACTTGCCGAAATTGTCAGGAAGGCGATTCCGGCCCGGCATCGTCGGGGGCGAATCCATCCTGCCACACGGACATTTCAAGCCATAAGGATTGCAGTGAACCATGAACTGGAAGCCTTAGAAGAATTCTTGGATGAGGTAGTCAATCTCCTGAATCCGGGGGCGCGGCTTTGCATCCTGTCATTCCATTCGCTCGAGGACCGCATCGTCAAAGAGCGCTTCAAAGTCCTTGCCCGGGGGTGTACCTGCCCGCCTGACTTTCCGAAGTGTGTGTGCGGAAAAAGACCCCAGGTGTCTATCCTGACTAAGAGGCCGGTGCGACCCGGTCCATCAGAGGTTCAGACAAATCCTATGGCACGAAGCGCCAAGTTGCGGGCGGCGGAACGGCTCAGTGAGAATTGACAATTGAATATTGAATATTGAGTCTTTCAATCGACAATCGTCAATAGTCAATAGTCAATTTAGAGAGGGGACACCATGAAAAAAAGGAGAGCTTCCAAGAGACGGCATCCTATGATAGCCATATGGATCGCGTTTATGGTAGTCCTCATGGCAGAACTCTTAGTCTATACCTGGTGTAGGGTGCAGTATGTGCAAACTGGGTATGAAATTACTGAAGCCACCCAAGAGCACGAGCGCTTGATGGATCTTGACAGGAAGTTACAGGTAGAGGAGGCACGTTTGAGGTCTCCAGAACGTATCATGCGCATAGCCCGACAACGAGGGCTGGTGATGCCTGGTTCAAAACAGGTCGTGGTGATTCCATGAGGCCCCGTAGCAAAAAGAAATCGAATCCATTGAGGTGGATTCGGTTTCGGATCATTCTGGTGGGGACTGTTCTGGGGATTTGCTTTGCCGTCATGGTGTGCCGAGCTTTTCAATTGCAGGTCCTTGAAGGCAAGCAGCTTCGGTCCAGGGCTGCAGACCAGTACAAAAGGGCCTTTCACAACAGATCCAAACGGGGCGCCATCTATGATCGAAACTACGCGGAGATAGCGGTAAGCCTTGATGTAGCTTCCATCTGCGCCTATCCGGGCCGTATTTGCTCTCCGGAACAGACTGCTTCGGCCCTGGCCCGGGCCCTACACGCGAAACAAGAGCCTCTGTTGGAGAAGCTATTATCGGGCAAGAGATTTGTCTGGATCAAAAGGCATGCCGACCCCGCAGAGGTCTCGCCGGTCAGAGAATTGGATCTGGATGGGATCGACTTTGTCACAGAGAGCCGGCGATTCTATCCTCTGAAGAACCTGGCCGCACAGGTAATAGGGTTTTGCGGGACGGACGGAAGCGGGCTGGAGGGGCTGGAATTCTATTATGACTCCTTCCTGAAAGGCCAAGAAAGTAGCCGGATAGTTTTAAGAGATGCCCTTGGCCGGGGCTTTACGGCCAAAGACCCTTCCCCTGAAGGCAAGCCAGGGTATAACCTGGTTTTGACCATTGACAAAAACATTCAGTATATTGTCGAGCAGGCACTTTCTGAAGGCGTAAGGGGGTATTGGGCCAAGTCGGGCATCGCACTGGTGATCGTTCCCAGGACAGGGGCAATCCTGGCCGTGGCCCATGTGCCGCGGTTTAACCCAAATGCCTTTAGCCAATATGAACCCTGGTTGTGGCGGAACCGTGCGATTACGGATTCCTTTGAACCGGGTTCCACGTTCAAGATATTCCTTGGTGCTGCAGCCCTGGAATCAGGACTCTGCAAGCCTCGTTCAGAGTTTTACTGCGAGAAGGGGGCCTACAGGATTGGTAAGAATGTTGTGCATGACATTAGGCCCTATGCTGCGCTTTCGCTTCAGGATATTCTAAAGTACTCTAGCAACATTGGCGCTGCCAAGGTGGGCGAAAAGGTCGGTCCGGCCTACCTCTACAATAAACTCAAGGAATTCGGTCTTGGCAGGAGATTGGGTGTTGACTGTCCAGGCGAGACTCGGGGCAGCTTATTCCCTGTTGGAGGCTGGTCTGAGATCGATGCTGTGACAATCTGTTTTGGACAGGGCGTTTCTGTGTCAGCCTTGCAGCTTGCAGCCGCGGTTTCCGCCATAGCCAACGATGGGATCTTGATGAAGCCGTATCTAGTGCAGGGGATGACGGACGCGCAAGGCCGCGCAATAAAGAGTTTTCAACCCGCCGCCGTAAGGCAGGTTATTTCATCTGAAAATGCCTGGCGCTTGACGCGCATGATGGAAAGAAGCGTGGAGAAAGGTGGTACCGGTGTTCGGGCGGCCCTGAGGGGTTACAGGGTTGCAGGAAAGACCGGTACTGCCCAGAAGGCCGACCCTGCAGGAGGGGGGTATGCAGAGGATAAATACATGGCCTCCTTTGTAGGATTTGTGCCTGCTGAAAACCCGGAGATTGCCGTTCTGGTGGTGATCGATGAGCCTCAGAAAAACCATTATGGCGGGGTGGTAGCTGCCCCGGTGTTCAGACGTATCATACGAGAAACGCTACGGTATTTGAAGATTCCTCCTGAACTGGCCACCCCTGAGTGCACAGGCTCTGGGCGGGAGGGTCAGCGGCCAGCAGGGAATTCTCTCAGGGTCTCATGCGAGGCAAAGACAATGGGGTGAAGCTAGGTTTTCTTCTGGGGGCCGTAGCGGTTAAGCATTTTGTTGGGCTTGAAGATCAGATTATCGATTCGATCCATTATGATTCGCGCACTGTGACGCCCGGAGGGCTCTTTGTAGCGATCCAGGGCCACCGCTACGATGGATACGTCTACATTGAAGAGGCGATCGAAAAGGGGGCTGTTGCCGTTCTAACAGAAAAGCAGTGGTCCGGGCCGCCATTGATCAGTGTGGCTCAGGTTGAAGATGCCCGGCTGGCACTGGCTGCCGTCTCATCAGTATTTTATGGGAATCCGTCCCGAGAGCTTTGTATGATCGGCATTACTGGTACAAACGGCAAGACAACAACGGCCTATTTTGTAGAGTCAATCTTGAATGCCGCTAACTTCAAAGTCGGGGTAATTGGCACCATCAACTACCGATTTGGAGGACAAAGCTTTACCAATCCGGTGACAACACCTGAGTCCCTTGATTTGATGCGGCTGCTGCGCAAGATGACCGACACGGGGACAACTCACGTGGTCCTTGAAGTGTCATCCCACGCCCTTGATCTCCATCGGGTAGCCTTTTGCGAGTTCGATGTGGGGGTTTTTACCAATCTATCCAGGGAACACCTCGACTATCACGGCGACATGGAAACCTATTGGCAGTGCAAGAGGAAGCTTTGTGTGGGACGACTGGGGGTCGGGTCAAAGCGTAGATGGGCCGCTGCTGTTACTAACTGGGACGACCCCAGGGGAAAGGAGTTATATACCCAGGTCTCGGTTCCGTGTTTGCGTACCGGGCTTTCAGACGAGTCCGAAATCCGGGCTCAAGATATCAACCTCACCATAGACGGCACCTCAGGCAAAGTACAGACCCCTGAGGGCGATTTTGGTTTCACCTCTTCTCTGGTGGGAAACCACAACGTATACAACATCCTGTCTGCCACAGGTGTTGCAATAACACTCGGTATACCCTTAGAGACAATTCAAAAAGGGATCAAGAATCTTCAGGGGGTGCCAGGCCGGCTTGAGTATGTGGCCAATAACCTTGGGCTTTCAGTCTTTGTGGACTACGCCCATACGCCGGACGCCCTGGAAAATGTGTTGACTGTTCTGAGAAGACTCACATCTGGCCGTATGATCACCATATTTGGTTGCGGAGGAGATCGGGATCGAGACAAACGCCCCATGATGGGCGCGACCGCAGGCCGGCTTGGCGATCTTGTAGTGTTGACTTCTGATAACCCGCGTACCGAGTCGCCAGAGGCCATCCTGGCAGGTATTGTCGAGGGAACCGCTGCTGTGCAAAGTCACCAATATGAATCCCATGAATTGGCAAAGGGGTTTGAGACCGGAGGCTATGTTGTAGAGCCAGATCGGCGGAAGGCTATTGCATTGGGGCTTAGCGCGGCCAGCCCCGGGGACACAGTGATCATTGCCGGCAAGGGACATGAAACCTATCAGATTATAGGTGAGACCACTATACCCTTTGACGACCGGGTGGAGGCGAGGAGGGCACTTAATCGGATTTCGGAATGCGGAATGCGGAATGCGGAATGCGGAATTTGGGAATTGAGGAATTGAGGAATTCGACTTTAGGCACTTTAGCTCACCCTGGCCCAGACCCTGGCCCAGACCGGGATCATAGGCTTAGTAGATTAATCCAAGCATGTCGCGCCAGGGCGGGCCTGGTTTATAGTGATAATAGGCTGATCCGGCACGTAGCGCCAGGGCGGGCTTTAGGCACTTTAGTTCACTTTCGCTAATGACCAGTGACTAGTGACCAAAAAACCTGGACTGTTTCGGATGTCTTGCATGCGACAGGGGGGCGCCTGGTATGCGGGAACGGGGCAACTCGATTTCAAGCTATTTCCATTGATTCCCGGACTACCAGGGCGGGCGATCTTTTCGTAGCCATTGCGGGACAGAAACACGACGGACACAACTTTTTGGGGGAGGCCTTTGACAGGGGGGCACTGGGTGTGCTGGTGGCCGAGGACTATATCAGCGAGCAATTCCCGCCCGCCTCGCCTGAGTCCGCCTCAGGCGGGCGATGGCGGGCAGGGCCAGTACGCAAGCAGGAGGAACTCTGGATGGCCGTGCCAGACACCCTAAAGGCCCTGGGGGACCTGGCTGCCTTTCGTCGCCGACAGAGCAACGTTTCAGTGGTGGCCATAACCGGAACAAATGGCAAGACCACGACCAAGGAGATGACAGCCGTGGTGCTGGACCAGGCCTTTAACGTGTTGAAGACGCCCGGCAACTTCAACAACCTGATTGGATTGCCCCTCACCCTCTTTGGCTTAAGCGACAGCCATGAATGGGCTGTCCTCGAACTTGCTATGAATCGTCCTGGTGAAATCAGACGACTCGCTGAAATCGCCAATCCGGACCTGGGGGTGATTACCAATATAGAACCTGGCCATCTGGAGGGTGTGAAAGATATCGATGGCGTCATGGAGGCCAAGGGCGAACTCCTTGAAGGGTTGGGGCAAGACGGTACGGCAGTATTAAATATTGATGACCAGAGGGTTTGCAGGCTGGCAGAGAGGTTTGGCGGACGCGTGGTGACCTTCGGCATTCGCAGTTCGGCCGAGGTGTCGGGAACCCCGGTGTCTCAGACCCGCACGGGTTCTTCCTTTGATCTTTCCTGGTATGACGAGTCGGTGCGGGTCTGTCTAAAGATTCTCGGCAAGGGTGCCATTTACAACGCCCTGGCTGCTGCAGCCGTGGGATACCGAGTTGGCCTCTCAATAGAGGAGGTAAAAAAAGGCCTGGAATCCGCCGTCTCCCTTCCGGGGCGTATGGAGATATCAACACTTCCCAGGGGCATTCACCTGATCAATGATACATACAATGCGAATCCGGGCTCTGTGGCAGTGGCTATTGAGACGCTGTGCTCCTTAAAGGGTAGAGGAAGGGGTATCTTTGTCATAGGAGACATGATGGAACTCGGGCAACACGCCCAAGACGCCCACAGGCAGATTGGAATCCTGGCTACCCGTGCAGGCATGGCGGGCCTTTATGCTACAGGTGAGTTTGCAAATGCAGTGGCCAAAGGCGCTGCAGGAGCAGGTATGGACCGTCGAAAAATCTTTATCGGAACCCGGGAACAGATCGTGGAAGTTCTTAAGGGGCGCTCGGGACCCGGAGACTGGATCCTTGTGAAGGGGTCTCGCCTTATGGCCATGGAAAAGGTGGTTGAAGGACTACGGATTGACGATTGACCGTGGAGAAGTGAGCTAAAGTGCCTAAAGTGAGCTAAAGTTAAGGACTTGAAGAAACCGTTTTTAAGAGTAGTTTTATTCTTTTAACTTTAGGCACTTTAGCTCACCCTGGCCCAGACCGGAATGATAGGCTTAGTAGATTGATCCAAGCAGGTAGCGCC
>DAOVOU010000129.1 GCA_030629475.1 Desulfobacterales bacterium
ACCTGGCACGTAGGGCGCGTCAAATCCGTTCATCTGGCGGGATCGGATGACTATGTCTTTCAAGATCTTGTTGAGGGCCGTACCAATATGGATGTTCCCGTTGGCATAAGGCGGCCCATCATGCAGGACGAACCGAGGCTTACCCTTAGACGATTCCCTGATCTGGTCATAGAGACCTATCGTATCCCATTTCTTGAGAACCTCGGGTTCGCGCTGGGGGAGCTTGGCCTTCATGGGAAAGGCGGTCCTGGGAAGGTTTAGGGTCTGCTTATAGTCCATAGCATTCTCCAACAGTCAACTCTGGTCGGTTGAGCCCGTTGAGCCCGTTGGCCCGTTGAGCCCGATAGATGTTGACAATGCAAATATCATAACACCCTTAGTTGTTCAAGAGAGTTGTGTTTATTGGTTTTGTTGTGTTTATTGGGTTTGTTGAGTTTCTGAATTTTTAACACAATAAATTCAAGAAACACAACTTATCATTTGCTTAATAGGGATAGACTTTTGTTAATTTTGAGAATCTATAAAAAGATATATATATTTCTCAGGTTTCAGGTGTCAGGTGTCAGGTGTCAGGTGTCAGGTTTACGCTCCGCGGGCGTGTTTAAGGTCTTGCGCGATTTTTCCCTGACACCTGAACACTGACACCTGAAACCTGAAACAAGAATTAATCTAAGTACGAATTTATTAAGCGAACGATGAGTTATAGTGATGTCATGGAAATTGATTATGCTATGGATGAAGAGGAAAGGGATGCCTTAAAAAATCTCATCGTGTATTTTGGCTGTACGGTACCCCATCTCCAGGAGGTAAAGCTTAACAAACTGATCTATATTGCTCACTTATACCATTATTCAAATCATGGTCAGCTTTTGACCAAAACCCCATTTCTTAGTTTTAGTTATGGTCCTCATGCTCCGGCAATTAGATCCGTAATAAACGAGCAACTTGAAAGCAGTGCCATATACTTAGAGATATCTCGTACGGAGACAGATCCACCGTATTCGAACCCTTGCATAATCATTAGATCTTGTGAACTCAAAGATGAAAAGCTGTCTGATCCGTGTTTGAATACTATGAAAAAAGTCGTCAAAGATTGGGGAAACAAAACTTTCAGACAGGTACTTGACTATACCACGAGGACTATTCCCTTTATTTCGACTACCTATAGAGATCACATCGATCTGATCGGTATCCAACCATCGCGGGGTCTCGAAGGCGCTTTATCATTGCCAGAGAGAATCCGACTACACAGGTTTGTGCAGACGCCTGAGGAGGCGGTTGGTCAAGCTAGTGGTTATAGTAGTGAATCATACCCAGTATCTATTAATGAAGTAGCAGAGATATATCTCGCTCTGTGCGGTGATCTTCCAGAGAAAATTCCTTCTCGAGAACATCTTGGATTTAACGTGCAGGCGATTCTAGAGGCTTTCGCTACTGTGAATAACAAGAACGAAAACGGAACGGAGAAACATCTAACCGATATTGATAAGGCAGCACAATTAAGTGATTCTCTATTAAATTCCAGGAGCTTTAGGCATTATAATGACGAGGTGGTTTTAAGAAGCGGAATGCTTTTCTTGAAAAGATATGGTTATTCTTTCGACAGAGAGGTCTTAGAGGAAAATCCTCCAGAGGGGCATGATTATGAAACCCTTAGGGAATGGTTTGGCAGGGTAAGCGTAAAACTTGACGCCGGATTCTCCAACTCCTTGAGCCAGTGTGGATCGCAGTCCGGGAAGTAACAGGAGTCGTTTCATTATGGTTTGGTTCCCGTACGTAACTATTGCTTCTGTCGTTATAGGGTTAGGGGCTGTTCTATTATACGAAGAGAAGCGGGTTCGCAGTCTCCGGCAGCAGGTGGCCAGGAAGACTGAGGAACTAAAAAAGTCTGAAGAAAAATACCGCAGTTTGATCGAAAGCACAGAAGACTTTATCTTTACGGTTGATGAATCCGGCCGTTTTCAATCCTTGAACAATTTTACTGCTAATTTTTTCGGGGGAACCCCTTCGCAGTTTCTTGGCAAGCCGCTGTCTGTCCTTTTTTCAGAAGAGGTTGCATCTCAGGAGCTCAAACTCATCGGCATGGTTTTTCAGTTTGGGAAAAGCGTACGGGATGAGTTCACGGTAAAGACGGGTGAGCATCAGACATGGCTCAGCGCCAACCTTATGCCCTTAAAAGACGAGCAGGAAAGGGTCGTATCTGTTCTATGTATTGCCAGGGACATTACTGAAAACAAAAAACTCGAAAGCCAGCTTATCAATACCGAAAAGCTGGCTTCAATGGGGACCCTGGCTGCCGGCGTGGCCCATGAACTGAACAATCCCCTTGGTGTCATGCTTGGCTTTACGGATCTTCTGTTGGAGAAGTTCGACAAAGAGAGCCAGGACTACCAGGACTTGAAAACCATTGAGCGCCACAGCCTTCATTGCAAGCAAGTGGTGGAAAACCTCCTGAGTTTTGCCCGACAGGGGGAAGGGGAGTCTGAATCTTGTGACATCAATGAGGCTATTAATGAGATTATTCGCGTTGTAGAGCATTCTCTGGAGATGAACAATGTTGAACTCCGGATGGAACTGGCTTCCGGCCTTCCGAGGGTGAAGGGGGATTTACGCCAGATGCAACAGGTATTCTTGAACCTGATCAATAATGCGGCCGCGGCTATGAAGGGGGAAGGCATCTTAGAAATCAAGACCGCTCCGGATGCAGGGCAAGGCAAAGTGCGTGTCATAGTCCGAGACAACGGACACGGCATCAAGGAAGAACACTTGGAGAATATCTTCGACCCCTTCTTCACGACCAAGAGCGAAGGGGAGGGGACAGGATTGGGCCTGTTCGTGAGTCACGGGATTGTAACGAAATACGAAGGGACCATTACCTGTGAAAGCAGCGCCCAAGATGGGCCTAAGAGACCCCGAGGAACGGTTTTTACGGTCTTGTTGAGAACGAAGAAGGGGATGGGTCATGAGGGGTAGGATTCTAATCGTTGATGACGAAAGGGATATGTTGGCCCTTCTCAGGAGGATCATCACCGGAAAGACCGAACATGACGTGATGACAGAATCTGACCCGTTGAGGGCGATCGAAATAATCCACAGAGAACCCTTTAACTTGATCATCACTGACCTGAAGATGCCCAAGATGGACGGGATTGCCTTGCTTGAAGAGATCAAAAGGATTCAACCTTATTCGGACGTCATTATCATGACTGCCTATGCCACCATTGAAACCGCAGTAGAAGCCACGCGAAAAGGGGCCTTTGACTATATTGCAAAACCTTTCCGAAAAGAACGCATCCTGCTGACCCTTCGCAGGGCCTTAGAATGGCAGGCACTGGCCCGCGAGAATGTTGCCTTGCGCCAGTCCCTTGAACAACAGAAGATGCTTCCTTCCATTATCGGGTCCAGCCCGGCTATGATGTCGATTCTAAACAAGATCAAACAGGTGGCCAAATCAATGGCAACGATCTTGATTCAAGGGGAGAGCGGCACCGGAAAAGAGCTTGTGGCTAAGGCGATCCATGTTTACAGCGACCGGCGTGACAAGACTTTTGTAACCATCGACTGCACAGCCATACCCGAGCAGATTATTGAAAGTGAGCTTTTTGGTCATAAGAAAGGCGCATTCACCAGTGCCTGGAATGATAAGAAGGGGCTGGTAGAAGAGGCCAACCAGGGGACCCTGTTCCTGGATGAGGTTGGAGAGCTGAACACAGTCATGCAGGCCAAGCTCCTGCGTCTTCTCCAGGAGGGGGAGTATAAGCCGGTGGGCGGCTTGAATACCAGGCATCCTGATATTCGGTTTGTGGCTGCCACTAACCATGACCTCAGGCAGCGTATAGCTGAAAAAAAATTCCGAGAGGACCTCTTCTACCGCCTGAATGTGATTTCTTTTCGCCTACCTCCACTCCGTGAGCGGCGAGAGGATATACCACTCCTGGTGCATTACTTTGTTGAAAAACACAGCAAACTCAACAATAGAGAAATACGTGATATCGAGCCCAGGGCCATGTCCATGCTCATGGCCCGGGAATGGCCAGGAAATGTCAGACAGTTGGAAAACGTGATTGAACGTGGAGTGATCCTGTGTCAGTCTGATCAAATCAGGCTTGAAGATCTCATGCCTGAAAGGACTGACTCGAGGCCGCTGCCGTATTTCAACGAGGCCATTTACGGGCTTCCCTTCAGGGAGGCCAAAGAGGCCGTGATCAAGGCATTTCATAGACAATACATTCAGGCCGTTCTTCAGCAAAACAGAGGCAACATTTCCCGGGCTGCAGACCAGGCAGGGGTTCAGCGGCAATACCTGCATAGAATAATGAAATACGAGAAGATCGATGCAGAGGAATTTAAGAAGTGTGTAACCTAAAAGTTGCACCAATCAATCTCCCATAATTTCAGAGACTTTCCCCATCCCAACCCGCTAGTGTTCCCTTTCATTGTAACCTATTAGTTGACAAACCTGCTATCCCCTTAAGGATATGCTGAGGCCAGTAATGCTCGTTTTGCTGTAATATCAATATGTTATAGAGAATCAGCCATGCCGGGCTGCTCTCTGGTACGTATCTTGCGCTTTATTCCCGCAACGCTCCCTTTGACTGAAAGGTAACCGTTCACGGATTCAGAGTTCACCGTTTCAGCCGTCGTAGCCTGCGGCTACTATGGCGAAGTCGGCGGCGAAGTCGGCTCAGATTTTCGGTGAACCCTGAACACTGAACCCTGAACAGTGAACCTCTGAACCTGTGAACGCCTACACTGAAAGGACCGGCATGAAGCGGCTTGCTGTTGAAGAGATCATCATACCGATCAAAGAAGATGTTGGGCTCAAACCCTCTGTTGGTCCTGAAGACAGGATCACAGAGGCCCTCGAGGTCATGCTGAAGAATGATGTGAAGCGGATTGCCGTAACCCGGGGAAGCGAGGTTCTGGGCATGATCACGGTTGAGGATGCCCTGAAGCAAGTCGGATTGGAAGGGGATCTGAAGTCAAAAGGGAGCCGAAGCGTTATTATCCACGGCCGGAGGATTGTGGTGGAGTGAGAGGGGGTTCACCCCGGGAGTATTGGAGTGATGGAGTGATGGAGTGATGGAGTGATGACTTTAGTAAAGGTTGCGTGTTGCGTGTTCCGTGTTGAAAGTTGAAAAAACTCGTAACCCGTAACCCGTAACCCGTAACTCGTAACTCGTAAAGAAAGGGGGTGTGAATAGACGTAACGAGGAGGGGAGATATTTTTTCCACAGGATATTGAGCCTGTACGCAAACGTATACAGAAAAGGAGAGATTTGCCATGAATTTCTTTAGACAGTGGTACGAGTTTATGATGATGGGGACAAGGGCCTTTGCCAGGTGGGAAATTGACAACTCAAACACCATACTTGGCGACCGCAAGCGGCTAATCGCACTCGGCTTGTTGATTGTTCCTGTTATCATCGTGGGTGTTGCTTTTGCTGATGAGATTGGCACGGCCATGCCGGACTTGCTGGGCGGCAAGAAGGCCTACAGTCCGGCCTTTTACAATACCTTTATCTTTATCGTATCCATCGCAATAGGCATGGGCGCAGGGCTCATCACGGGCTGCATTGGCGCGGGCGGGGGGTTCATTATCGCTCCTGCCCTGATGAGCGCGGGCATCAAAGGCATTCTCGCGGTTGGAACCGACCTGTTCCACATCTTTGCCAAGGCGATCATGGGGAGCGTGATCCACAGGAAGTTAGGAAACGTGTCCGTGCCCCTGGCCGCGGTCTTCTTGATCGGCGCCATTGTAGGGGCAACCGCGGGCGGCATCATCAACCGCGTGCTCTATGAGATCAATCCAGTGCTCAGTGATGCCTTTATTACGTCGGTGTACTCCGGCATGTTAGGTTTTCTGGGGATCTATGCCATGACCGACTTCCTCAAGGGGAGGAAGGCCGCAGCAGGCGGGGCAGTTGATACAGGCGCCCATGGTGGAAAAGAAGAAGGGGCTGAGATGGGAAATCTCCCCAAAAAGCTTCAGGCCATGAGGATTCCCCCCATGGTCAAATTCGATTACGACTTTGTCCCTGAAGGTCGCGGTATTTCGTGGATATTTCTGGTCTTGAGCGGCGCGCTTGTGGGGATGGCGGCAGGCATCATGGGCGTTGGCGGCGGTTTTTTGACCTTCCCCATCTTTGTCTATGTGCTGGGTGTGTCCTCCATGACCACGGTGGGAACTGACATCTTTCAGATCATCTTTACGGCCGGTTATGCCTCAATCAGCCAGTACGCCATATACGGCTTTATCTTCTATACCCTGGCCATGGGAATGCTCTTAGGATCTTTGCTCGGTATCCAGATTGGGGCCATGGTCACCAAGGTCGTTCCCGGTATCACGATCCGTGGCTTTTACGCCATGGCCGTGCTGGCAGGATTTGTCAATCGTTTCCTTGCCCTACCAGCCAAGTTAAACGCTATGGATGTCATCCACATATCAAAAGGGCTGGCTAGTGGCCTGGAAAGCGTTGGGGTCTGGCTCTTTTTTATTATAATCGGTGCATTCGGCGTTTGGGTGATCGGCACGTTCCTGAAAAATATACG
>DAOVOU010000283.1 GCA_030629475.1 Desulfobacterales bacterium
AATCCTTGATTACAGCCCACTCACTGTAAGCCCCGGAGCGTGCAATCAGCTTCTCCACCGCGACCCATTGGTCGTAACCAATCTCAAAAAGGAGCCACCCTCCTGGAACCATGTGGTATGAAGCCTCTTTGATGATGAGTCTAATTGCCTCCAGCCCGTCGGAGCCCCCCTTAAGGGCCTCCCGAGGCTCATATTGCGTAATTTCCGGTGGAAGCACCTCGAATTCATGACTCGAAATGTATGGAGGATTCGAGACGATCACATCAAAATAGCGCCCTCGGTCACGGACTGGATCGAACCAATTCCCCTGCAAAAAAGTGATGGTTTTGTCGAGTTCGAGCGTTCGAGCGTTATCCGTGGCCACGGCCAGGGCCTTTTCCGAGCGATCAACTGCATAAAAGCTGTGGTCTGGCCGTTCGGAGGCTATGGCAAGGACAATAGCCCCTGAACCAGTCCCAAGATCCAGGATCTTCAAAGGTGCTGGTCCTGGTTCTGGCGGTATGATCGTGAAGGCAGCCTCCACAAGGGTCTCGGTCTCAGGCCTCGGTATCAGGACATCAGATGTCACCTTCAGATCCATAGACCAGAACTCTTTTTTACCAACAATATAGGCGACTGGTTCCCTTTGAATACGTCTCTGGATTAATCCTTTGAAGAGTTCAAGCTCGTGGGATTCAAGGGGACGATCGTACTGGACGTAGAGGTCTACCCGCCCAAGACCCAAGGTATGAGCCAGAAGGATTTCCGCAGCGGCGCGTGGCTGCTCAATGTGATGGGATTTGAAGTAGGCCGTGGTCCACTTGAGGAGTCTCAGAATGGTCCAGGTCTCAGGCAGCATCCCTCGATTCTGCCTCAGCATCCTGAATGGCAAGGGCCTGATAGTGGGTTATAAGGACATCGATGATCTCTCCAATATTGCCCTGGAGAATATCTTCCAGTTTATACAGCGTAAGCCCAACACGGTGGTCTGTGACACGGCCCTGAGGGAAGTTGAATGTCCTGATCCGCTCGCTACGGTCACCGCTTCCCACCTGGCTCCTGCGATCTGCAGAAATCTTTTCGTCCTGCTCGGAAACCATCTTATCATATAAGCGAGCACGGAGTACCTTCATCGCCTTGGCCCTGTTCTTGTGCTGCGACTTTTCGTCCTGACAGCTCACCACTAATCCTGTGGGAAGATGGGTAATGCGTATAGCCGAGTCCGTTGTATTAACGCTTTGCCCTCCAGGACCGGTGGAGCGGAAAACATCGACTCTGATGTCGTCGGGATCAATCTTGACATCCACCTCTTCTGCCTCAGGCAAAACAGCTACGGTCACGGCAGAGGTGTGTATCCTCCCTTGTGATTCCGTCACCGGCACCCGCTGTACCCTATGGGTGCCGCTTTCGTATTTCAGGCGACTATAAGCCCCTTTGCCATGCACCAGGGCAATGATCTCCTTGAGGCCGCCGACGCCCGTCACATGCTGGCTCAAGATCTCTACCTTCCAACCAAGACTGTCAGCATATTTGCTGTACATCTGAAAAAGCTCTGCAGCAAAGAGCCCGGCCTCTTCACCACCTGTGCCGGCCCTGATCTCAAGGACGACATTCTTCTCATCGTTGGGATCCTTGGGGACGAGGAGCCACTTTAACTCCTGCTCCAGTTTTTCCGAACGCTCGTGCAGGTGCTGGAGATCTTCCCTTGCCAGCTCCTTGATATCGTCGTCACTGTCCGTCAAAAGGTCCTTGGATTCTCTGATATCTTCGGCTACCTGTTTGTACTCACGATAAACGGAAACGATCTTGCTCAAATCCGCATGTTCCTTTGTGTACTTCCGATAGGCATTTTGATCTTTTATCACATCGGGATCGCTTAAGAGCTTTTCGATCTTCTCAAACCACTCTTCTACACCTGTTAGTTTGTCGAACATCTATATTCCTTTTAGCTCACTTCTTCACTTCGGCTCTGTCCATGCAGGACCCTGTTTAGGGCTGCCAGGGCTACCTCAAGTTGGTCGTCGCTGGGCTCACGCGTGGTCAGTTTCTGCATCCACAGGCCCGGTAAAATCACCAAACGGATGAGGCCCCGGTCCATGTTCCTGCTGCTGAATCTGATCATTTCATAGGCTAAACCGGCAATGGGAAACATAAACAATACCTTTATAGTGATTGCAATCATCTGGTTCATGACACCAGGCCCATTATGCAATGTCGGTACAAAGGGAAACACAATCGAAAAGGAAAAGATGCTTATCAGAAGTACGACCAATATGAAGGCAGTACCGCATCTGGGATGAACGGTTGAAAATTTCTTGGCGTTCTCAACGGTCAGGGCCTCCCCTGCTTCATAGGCATAAACCGACTTGTGCTCTGCACCATGGTATTCAAAGATTCGCCTGATCTCCTTGGAAAGTGAGATGAGCCAGACATAGCCAAGGAAAATAATGATCTTCACAGCCCCATCGATCAGATGAAAGAGGAGGTGCTCAACCCCCAGCCTTACACCAAATAGACGGCCAACAAGGCCGCTGATTACATGAGGCAAGACCACAAACAGGACAACGCCCGCCCCAAGTCCTACAAAGATGATGAAAAACAGGGCCCAGCCTCCAAGTGATTCCTCCTGTTCCTCCAATGCCTGATTGGCTGAAAAGGTCAGTGCCTGCATGCCATTGATCATGGCTTCAAGGATGATGAGGCTGCCTCTGACAAAAGGCCATTTAAGAAACGACCATCGCTCAGACAGGGAATGCCATCTGTCATCCTTGATCAAAATCTCGCCGTTTGGACGACGCAGTGCAATAGCCAGGCTCTTCGGCGCCCTCATCATTACGCCCTCAATCACAGCCTGCCCGCCGACATGAATATCTTTATGTTTTGTCTTGAACACCATAAGCGGCAAAGTTCACTTTAGACACTTTCTTTCTTATTCCGGGCCTCAAACTCAGCATACTTCCTGCGGAATCGCTCAATACGCCCGGCTGTATCAACCAGTTTCTGTTTGCCCGTAAAAAAGGGGTGGCATTTGGAGCAAATTTCAACCCTGATATCCTTCTTAGTGGCCCCTACCTCCACAACATTGCCGCATGCACATCTAATTGTACTTTGAAAATAGTCAGGATGGATATCCTTCTTCATGTCAAGCCTCCGTGGGTCGTTATTCGTTATTCGTTATTCGTAAAGCGATATATATAAATGAGTGCCATTCATCCATAACTTTAGTTCACCCTGGCCCAGACCGGGATCATAGGCTTAGTAGATTAATCTAAGCACGTAGCGCCAGGGCGGGCTTTAGGCACTTTAGTTCACCCTGGCCCAGACCTGGCTTATAGGCATAATAGGCTGTTCCGGCACGTAGCGCCAGGGCAGGCTTTAGGCACTCTGAAACTAACTGTTCATCGAGTCCAAAAACTCTTTATTATCCGCAGTTCCTTTCATTTTTTCAAGCAAAAACTCCAGACTGTCTAAGGGATTCAAGGCTGCAAGGAGTTTTCTCAAAATCCAGGCCCGGTTCAATACCTCTGGCTCAAGCAACAGCTCCTCTTTTCGCGTCCCTGACCGATTGATGTCAATGGCAGGAAAGATACGCTTGTCCGATAGCTTCCGGTCCAACTGCAACTCCAAGTTGCCGGTCCCCTTGAACTCTTCAAAGATCACTTCATCCATTCGACTTCCGGTGTCAATCAGGGCTGTGGCAATGATCGTAAGGCTTCCACCCTCCTCAATATTACGTGCAGCACCAAAAAAGCGTTTTGGACGATGCAGCGCATTGGAATCAACCCCACCTGAGAGTATCTTACCACTCGGAGGTACGACCGTGTTGTAAGCACGGGCAAGGCGGGTAATACTGTCTAAGAGAATGACCACATCCCGTTGATGTTCCACCAGGCGTTTGGCCTTCTCAAGCACCATTTCCGCCACCTGGACATGCCTCTGGGCTGGCTCATCAAACGTAGAACTGATCACTTCAGCATCCAC
>DAOVOU010000197.1 GCA_030629475.1 Desulfobacterales bacterium
AAAAGAAAACTTAAGATCCTCGTAGACCTTGAGAAACTCAACACCCTCAATCCCGAGGGGTGTCTGGCGTGCGGCCACAAATTTACCCTCGGAGAAGAGGTGGTCTTGGCTCGTGGGAAATGGCAGGGGTTTAGATACATCCATGAAAATGAAGCAGTCTTTGACAAAAAAACCAACGAACACTACGAGCAAGGATATTACGCTGCCATGAAGGAGACCTTGAGAACTATGGGACATCGGGAGCAAGGGGGACCAATGGGGACGGGGACCAATGGGGACGTTCATAAGTAAATAAGTAACTTAAGTCCGTGGGTCATTTGTTTGTGAATTTATGGATGTCCCTCTTCTCCATTTATGAAGTTATGGGTGCGTCCCCTTTTGCCATAAAACATTTGCTAAGCGAGGGTTTGGAGGCATCATGACGTTCAAGGCTCGATCTCTCATCGGCCTGGTAGGTTTGTCTATCGTCGATGCGGTTATCCCCATTCCGATTGTTGGTTTGATCTTGATTTTCGTAATACTACAGAAGCCTCCTTGGTTTCAGAAGTTGGTGGGCGAACTGTACGAGGTATAGGGGCGAACTCCGGAGACAACAGAGAGACAACAGGGAGATAACAGGAGATAACAGGAGATAACAGGGACGTTCATAACTAAATAAGAAAGTTTGGGTGCGCTCTTTTTACAGTTTCTTAGTAATCCTTTTAGAGCCGGTTCATGATGGCAAGAAAGTCGAGGATAGAGGAATTGATTGTTGTAGCGGATCCATGGAACCTCAAACTGAAACTTGCAAAACCAAAGGGCGCCCCCTTGGACAAGGAGTAATAAAAAACAACAGGCTGGAAGCTTAACAAGTGAGGTAAGATGCAAGGCTATCCGAACAGAGACGTGGGAGCCCGCAGAGCTTGGCAGGCTTGAATGTCGGAAAGATTTTCCCTTTGGATCAGAATGGAATAAGAAATATTATGATACAAAGCAGGTTCGACCCATTTTTGTCGAAGAACACGATGAAGTTATTGTCGTAACAGTCTATGTCTACTATTTTTGAGGAGGAACTGTATGAAAATTACCTATGATCGGGAGGTTGATGCCCTTTACATTCGTTTCAAGGAGACCACAGTAACAACGAAACACCTGGCAGAGGGGATAGCTGCTGACTACGATGCTGATGGCCGTCTTGCCGGAATCGAGATTCTCGATGCTGTCAAGCGGTTGGGAGATCCTCAAGTTTTTAAACAGGTCATTCTGGAAGATATAGCCCTTGGCAGGCAGGAACAGCCTTCAGCTTAAATGGGAAAGGCCGATAACACCCTGGAAATTGTTCCCATCGTGATTTTAAGCGGGACGTACATAAATATATAACTAACTTCCGGGTAAGATGTTAAGTGCTTGATATTGGGGCGGGAAAGCGGGACACATCTTAAAGAGAGATGAGAGAGACGAGAGGGTCACGTCTCAACTATTAAGTATCGGGGGAAATTGGGTCAGAATGAGATACGCCCATAATAGCAAGAAGATAGGTCAATTGCAGAATCTGAGACAAGCTGAACCAGCTCAAGGAACAAACACTTAATGTTCAAGATCTGACCATAGTGGTTCCCTCACGGATGTTTCAAAAGTCGCAGGAGCCTGAAATGGAAGGAAGACCCTATTGGATTGCCATAGGCGACATTCATGACGATGTGTCCCAGATAGGAAATGTCCCTGGAATCTCAGAGGCCCAAGGCGTTCTCATCTCTGGCGATATCACTAACTATGGAAGCCGGGCATGGGCTGAGAGACTTTTAGGGGAGATCGAGCGTTTGAATGCCAAAATCCTGGCGCAGATTGGGAATATGGACACACGAGACGTAGAAGATTACCTTGAGCAGAGGGGGTTTAATGTGCATGCCAGAGCCACGGACCTGGGTTTTGATGTTGGCCTTGTCGGGGTCGGTTATTCCACACCGACGCCTTTTGGAACTCCTTCCGAGGTTAGCGACGCTCAAATTCAGGCCTGGCTTGACCAGGCCATAGAAGAAGCCCGGGATTTTGAACATCTGATCCTCATGGCCCATAATCCACCCTTCGGTACCAAGACCGACCGCGTCGGTTTTGGCCAGTCTGTCGGCAGCAGGGCGGTGAGGGAGTTCATTGAAAAACATCAGCCAGAAGTGTGTATTACGGGCCATATTCACGAGTCCAGGGCGGTTGACTGGATAGGAAAAACTCAGATCATCAATTCTGGGCTGTTTGGGGCTGGTGGATATGTCTTAATCCGGCTCGTTGAAGGTAAGCTTGAGGCCGAGCTCCGGCAGACATGAAATAGCTCATAGCTCAGATAACATAGCGGGAGAAACATCTTTGATGAATCAATCCAAGGCTGCCGAAGGGGAAATCGCGGCTCATATCACTCCCAAGGGCAAAGATGGCAAAAATAACGCTACAGTATAACCTTCAAGTAATAAATCCTGTGTGGCAGGCCACAGTCAACAATCGAAACCAGGGTAAGGGTTGCCCCTGCTGTGCCGGAAGGAGTGCAGGTACCGACAACTGTTTGCAAACGATTAACCCACAGTTATCCAAAGAATGGCATCCCAAGAAGAACGGCAGCCTAATTCCAAGGAACGTTACCGCAAAATCAAAAACCAGGGCAAGGAATCAGGCGTTAGAGGGAGCAAATGTCAATATTTCACGAGCGGCCCCTACTTCCCTCGACACCAGCATCACCATATTGCGACCATGTGGACCATTTGCTTTGGAATATTTGGATTTGAAACATTGAAAAAGGATAACAATTTTCTAAACCACTCTGACAATACACCGCAGGGTTTCGGGTATGCTGTATTCGGCAAGGTCGTCAAGGGCATGGAGGTGGTTGACCGAATAGGCAAGGCCAAGACCACCACCTCTGGTCCGTACAGAGATGTGCCAACAAAACCGGTAATCATAAAGAGTGTTAAACGCCTCGGGAGCAATTAGGGGACTTCACATTTAAAGCTCATTCCTTATTCCGGGTGGATATGCTCCTGATCATATGCGCCGTTACCCAAAAATGGTAGAACTGGTGAAGGACCTTTTTGAAGCAGGAAAAGTGGTAGCGGCCATCTGCCATGCTGGCTGGATGCTCGCGTCTGCGGATATACTTGAGGGCCGCAAGGTAACCTCTTTTTTTGCCATCAAGGACGACTTGGTGCACGCTGGTGCCACCTGGGTGGACCAGCAGGTGGTTGTTGGATGGAAAACTCATCACCAGTCGGAAACCAGATGATCTTCCGGCCTTTATGAAGGCGATTATCGACAATCTGAAATAAATCGTAAGTGCGAGGAAAAGAATGAGGGTCAGGTCTTGAAATATCATTTTATGATGAATCCTATTCTACTATCTTGTTTATATTCCTTCGACGCTTCAGGGTTTCGAGTTTGGTGTCATGAGCTTTTTCGACGAACAGGAGCCCGGACTCTGCTCCTGTGATGCCCTTTTACGGGTTTGTCCTTTGTCCGTTGCTTAGGATCAGGTGGCCCGGCCCCAATGTGGGCCAGCAAAACCGAAATACCGATCAGGCCAGCTTTGCAAGAGGCTTAAGGTAAAGGCAGAGTCACATGCCCCTGCAGTAGCTCTTTGACAATTGAATATTTAACTCAACTGGGGTCAGGTTCTTTTACTTTTCCTCCTGTCCGTTCCACTTCTTCGGTCTTTGCCGCTTCGTCTTTCTGGGATGTGGAAGGTGTAGGAAAACTGTCTTCGCTCAAACCTGAAACGTCTTCCACCGTTATCTTGAGGTATAGCCTTTATTTGATTCGCTCCAATAGGTTCACAAAATACATCCGGGGCCAGGGTCTACGTCTCATCCTATTAGTTAATATAGGCGTGGTGAGACTAAATGTCGCCGGTGGCCCCAGACTTCTGTTGAAAAATATATGTGGAAATTGCCCCCACCATATGCCGTGTCACGAAGCTCTCCAGAACCATTTCAAAGTTTAGACCTTGTTGCTTCTTTAGGCTTTTCTGTGAGTTACAGAACATGCACACCGAAGCAAGCTAAGGTTTACGTACACCGTGGGTGTTGTTTCAGAGAAATTACTGGTGATCACGAACACGGCAGGGGCAACATTGTCAAAGATCTTTTTCTAAACAAAAGATAATGCAGATTAAAAAGAATTCAATAAGAAATCGGCACAGGTGAACAAGAAAAAAAGCTGTGACATTCTTTAAGGCAATATTCGGCCAAGAATCAAAATAGGGGTCGGGTCTTCATTCTTGACAAGGGCGATGAGGATAGGAGAGAAATAGAAAAAGGGCTTAGGCTGACTAACCTAACCCCTTGAAATCATTGGTGCCCCCGGCGTGAATCGAACACGCGGCGCAAGGATTAGGAATCCTTTGCTCTATCCACTGAGCTACGGGGGCTATTTCTATCTTATCTCCACCGCAAGCTGCTGTCCAGGGTATATCTTGCTCCGTGGTGTGAGGTCATTGATGCGGAGAAGTCGTTCCAGTTTCATGTTGTGGCTACGGGCGATTTGATAAGGGCTGTCCCCACGCTTGACCCGGTATGTCCTGGTATCCGCACCGGTTTGCACCGCATCTGTTCCTTTACGGACAACCAGTCGCTGCCCAATGTGTAGATGAGTGGTCTTAAGGTTGTTGAGGCGTATGATTTTCTTGGTGTTTGTGTTGTAGCGCCGGGCCAACAGCCAGAGGGAGTCCCCTCTTTTGACGCGGTGGATAATAGATCCTGATTGACCAGAATCGACAGTTTGCCTCGCCTCTGCGTAGACCGGTCGTCTGCCCCTTGAGGGTATCTTTAGCCTCTGTCCTACCCTGATAAAACCCTGCCTTCTGAGATTATTGGCAGATGCGATGGCACGTACAGTTGTCCGGTAGCGGGCGGCCAGGTACGAAAGCGTCTCTCCCCGCCGGACCCGGTGATAGGCATACAGCCTTTTGGGTGGAGTCCACACAGGGATTTCGTCCAGCCTTGCAACAAGAAGGGCACCGTTGTCCTTCGGTACCTTTA
>DAOVOU010000095.1 GCA_030629475.1 Desulfobacterales bacterium
GGTATTGAGATCACACAGCAGGTTCTCGGGCACAGTCGCCGAGCCAACACCCTAAAATACGCCCACCTGAATCCCGACCAGTATGCCGTTTATATGAAAAAACACCCTTATATGCAAGCCGACTCCGCCAAAGTAGCCTTTTCAGCCGTCGTAGCCAGGGCTACTATGGCGAAGTCGGCGGCTACGACGGCCGGAAAGGAGGCACTATGATAGCCCTTATAGACCAGTACCGTAAAAAGCTTTTAAAGGTTAACGGCTTTGCTGCTTCAACCGTCGATACCTACACCATCAGTATCAAGGCCTTTTGTAATTTTGCTAAAAATGAGCTTGAAACGGACCCGGCCAAAGTAAAAGGCCCCCAACTGCTTAAATGGATCTGGATTGTGATTGGGGACGTCTGGATTGTGATTGGGGTGATTGGGGTGTGATTGGGGACGGGTATTGATATATTGATAAAGGACAGGATATCAATATATCAATACCCGTCCCCTAGTCCGTCCCCTAGTCCCCCTAGTCCCTCTAGTCCCTCTCTGATTCACATAACCCTCACATCAGCGGCAGCAAGAAGCAAAACGACGAGGAACGAGGAGCGCCGCTTTTTGCTGCCGCTGGATGTAATTATTAGGCGGTTTCTGTTGATTCATTGCCTGATTTAGCGACGAAGCCAATAGCAGCATCTGGTGTTTCTGCCTCTACCGTTTTTATATGCTCATATCCGCGCTTGACCAAATTACCTCTCCTCCAATCATTACCCTTAACCCCAACAGTTATATAAAATGCGAGTTGGGCGAGAAGCATTATCAAAATGCCTCCTACGCTTCCTTCCTGCTCGGATACGGTTTCAATGAAAGTAAGCACAAATATCACGCCAAAAAACGCAAACCCAAGCCCCCACATCTTTTTCACAAAAGCCCAGATTACTGTAAAAAAGAAAGCAGGCCACCCAAAACCTTGCTTTACAGCCTGAAACCCCTGAGTGGGGTGGTTGTACACATCAAAAGTTTTCATCACTTCTCCTTTTTTCGATTGAACGCCTAACACCAGAGATCAGCGGCGGGGCTGGATGTTTCTGTTGGGCAATACGGCTTCTCCCGTCCGCTGGATTGAGTTGTTAGGCTAACCCTCCGGTATTATAGAAAAACCTCTTGCCTGAAAAAAGACTTTACAAGAACGTCAAAATTTTATTGACTCAAGTTTCCCACACTTTGCCCTTGCCATGTGCGCCTGCCTAAACCGCTGTTTTTGCCCCCAAAAATGCCGTTATAAGACCAATATAGGGCCTTATTTTGCCATCATTCCGTTCAATATCAAAGAGTTAGCGTGGTCCGACCCCATTTCAATGGTCCGACCCCATTTCAACCCCATTAATATCAAAGAGTTAGCGTGGTCCGACCCCATTTCAACCCCATTTCAACATTTCTGATTTCTGTCCTGCTTTTCGACTAATTCCCCAGTTGGGGTTCTTGTGAAGTATTCGGATAGGTGAAAAGACCCCTTTTTTGAACTGCTGACGTAAATTGATGCGGACACGGAAATGTTATCATTTGGTACATCTTCCCAATCCACGCTAATGGTGAGGTCATATATGTTTTTGATTGTGCGAACCCGTTCTTCACCAACCTTCGTAGAAAGTTCTTTGTATGGCTTGGCACGATATGCTTCCATTTCGTTTGCAATGATGGTCCTTGCTTCCTCTTTAGTCTTGAGCCATTCATACCCTTCTATTATTTTAGCATCGTAGTATCTCTTTCCGTAGAAAAAAGCGAAAACGATGGCACTATAGAAAATCAGATAGGAGAAGGCAGAAAACACGGCACTCCCAAAACCAAAACGATAATATTCGTGCTTGACTTCCGTAACAACCCACCAAGATGCTTCTCCTCTAAAGATTTGACCGAGCAGTCCAAAGACTAGCCCGAAAGCCACGAATATGTAAACACCAATGATTAAGTTCCTAATTGGCTTTTTTGTTTCGGAAAGTATATCCCAGCCCCATGCCGCTGCTCCCACGGTCATTACCACGCCGAAGACAAGTAATAACAAAAGGAATATACTAGCGATGATTTCGAACATGAAGTGCCTTAATGATAAAGAAAACTCACCTGTCCCTATCAAAAATGGGGTCTTGGTAATCAGTTTATGGTGTCCCCTATAGTTGGGAATTACCCTGTAGTCTCTGCATGGGCTCGCTTGAGTAACTGAGTAATGAACTCTCCATGTTCATGTACATCTGATTTCGACAAACGAATTCGATAACGTCCCTACTTTGAGTAATCCATAAGGTCAAGACCGTTATCCGAGATTTGATTTTCAATCTCGTCCGACTGAAAGCGCATTGTTATGCCTCTCGCTGAATTGACCTATGGATTTCAACTATTTTTTCGATAAAAAGCAGTGCGTCTTCAGTAAAGAACTCTCTGGATTTATTTATTTTAAATGGGGCGAGCAACTTATGAAGAGCCTGTTCAAGTTCAATAAAATTTCTTGTATTGTAAGTTTTATGTACTTCAAACTCGAATGGAACACCGGTTGTATAAAGTTGATTAATTCTTTTCTTTATATCTTGTGTTGTGAAGCCGATTTTAATTATTTCCTTTCCTTCCTTTGTGAAGGTGTTTGTTTTTAGGATATAAACAGACCCTTCTTCTTTTTCGTAATCTTCAATTGAAGGACTTATTTGATCCATTTCATTAATTGGTGATACTTTCATTGGCCTGAAACTTTTATCACAGGCCAATAAAGGAATCGTTTGTTTTCACAAGGTTATAGATTTGGGCCAATAATGCATGATCTATATCTTTATAATGCCCTTTTTGGACGTTGTTGACGTGTGATTCCGTGCCATAAAAGGTTTGGTATTGAGATTTAATCCGCTCCCTTATTTCTTGGGGTGTCATCGGTTCAGCTTCTGATAAGAGGATTTCCTTAACCACGTCAGTAAATGTCATTTTTGACCTCATTGAGATATAAAGGGCATAGCATGCTTATATTCAATATACGAGAATGCTACAATTGACAATATTAG
This sequence comes from Desulfobacterales bacterium, assembly GCA_030629475.1. Classification (GTDB taxonomy): domain Bacteria; phylum Desulfobacterota; class Desulfobacteria; order Desulfobacterales. The sequence goes on from DAOVOU010000095.1 coordinate 3,026, forward strand.
CCGGTTTTCACCGAGACTGCCGGGCTGGCGTGACTGTCAAGCCCATCAAAGATATCTTTGCATTATCACCACTGACACAATGAAAGCTCCGATGACAGATTGCCAAATGTGACACTCGTCATACAGACGATTTGTTCATATATTTCTAATGGATATCACAAATCTTGTCAAGTTCTTGGCGGTGTTCTTGTTAACCCAGACGCTGGGAGGCCCCTGTCAGCCGAATTGACCGAAAGATTCAGATTGGAGCCATGGTGGTTCACACATGGACAAAGGGCTCAGAGCCGGAAAAGTGAGGATAGCTCTTGGAAACCTAAAAAATGCGGCCTCTCAAATAGTATAACGTCATAGCAGTCATCTTCAGATTGAACTGGGCACATGAAACACGATCCAGACACAACATATGCACATGTTGAAAAGCAAAGCAGAGCCGTTTGACCCTGCCTTAAGGGAGCTAGGAAGGAAAATACACACATTGTCCACGAATGTTAAGTCAGCGATTATTCCAACTGTGACCCTAAGAATGGAGTAATCGGGTTTGGACTGGAGAACTGTTAAATAGCCTGAGAAACAAAAAGGGCTGACGGGTCTGACCCATCAGCCCTTGGTTAAACATGGTTCACTTCTTGCCTTTACCCTTTCCACCTTTCTTCACCACACTAAACGTGGATATCGATTCGCCCACATTGCCACTGTCATCCACCGCTCTCACTGTAAGGGTATATTCACCCCGGCTTAATGTTAGTACACCGTGGTGAGAATAGATGCCTTTATGCCCACCACGTAGTGCAACCACCTGGCCGTTTTCTACCGCTACACCATTTATATCAGCACTAATAATCTCAGGCTCGGCATCACAAATATCAGAAACACTGAAGTCTATGGTTATACTGTTGTGATGGTGAGCAATATACTCAGCACCATCGACAGGTGTATTTATAGTGATATCAGGTGGTGTGGTATCCGCGACCGTTATGACTACCTCATCGTCGTCCGTCTCATCAAAACTATCGGTGACGACCAAGGTGATGATGTGTTCGCCTAGAGGGAAGATATAGTTCATAATCTCACCGCTCCCAAGGTGGTCACCTGCCTCACACCACTCAAAGGAGACAATATCGTCATCAGGACCACTTGAACCAGAACCGTCCAAACTAACTTCTGTTCCGACATAGCTTTGTTGCTCGACAGTCTGGTCGGGGCCAGCATCGGCAGTGGGGGGTTCGGGGATCACCAGGTCCCACCGGGCAGGTTGTGCTTGACCGCCACTCTCCCAGATCGTGCCAACTACTTGACTGGAATTGTTTATGCCGTAAGCCACACCACGGGTATAGCCATCAGGTAAAGGCAGAACGAGAGGCTCGGTATCATTCCACAAAATCGGGTAATTTCCATAGGAGTCTTCTGCTACCCCTACTACCTGTCCTAAATCGTTGATGTCTCTCACAGGCCACATGTCTCCACCCAACCACATGCCTTCGGGCAAGTCGAGGACGGTTGGTGCGCCATAGTCCCAGCGAACAGGATACTGTTCCACTATACCTGCAATTTGTCCCGCATTGTTTGCAGCATGCGCGTGCCCACTTGGGGCAGTATGCACGGGCGGCAACTCTAGGACTGTTGGGTCAAGGTCGTTCCAACGGGCGGGTAGCCAACCCCTGTCGGACTGATAAATTGACCCTACGGTATTTCCGAAATCGTTGATATCACGCAGGTCGCCGCCCCAATATGGGCCAAGATGTAATTCAACGGGAGTTGAACCGTCCCAGCGAACTGGCTCATACTGCCCGTAACTGCCTGGGTTCTGTTGACGGCCGGCGATTTGTCCAGCACTGTTAATAGCTCTTATGTCACCCCATTGCACCGGCCTCGGGGGCAAGTCAAGGAGGACCGGATTACCGTTGTCCCATCGGACCGGCTGCGCCTCACCGTCTATTGAGACCATGCCTGCCACTTGGCCAGCATTGTTTATGTCCCTAACCTGAGAGCTATTGGCACCAGATGGCAAAGTCAGGATTGTGGGTGATGTGCCATCCCAAACAACACCTCTTGGTCCGTAGCCTTCGACACCGACTTCTCCTGCCACTTCACCGCTGTCATTAATGCCGTAAGCTTGGCCCCATTTGCTTCCAGCGGGCAGCTCGAGCACGGTACATTGGTACTGGATTGCCGAAACCTGTTGTGCAACGCACACGACAAGGAAAATGGCTAAGATCAGCCTGGGAAGCAACTTGTATGCTGTGCACATTGACCCCACCTCCTCTTCAGACCATTTTTCCGCAAACATGGGTTAAGAATAACCCAATAACCTGCACCTGGCTGGTTGTTAATGAACGATCTGTGTCCTTACTTCCGACACGGTATATTCTTGCAGAATGCTGACACATTTATCAATTGTCCTTACTGACACTTGTATGACAGTCTTTGCTCTACTGATTTTATTTAGTGTCAGTTCATCCGTTATTGACTCGGAAAAGTCTTCTAGTCCTTCATAGCAAACAGCTGTTATCTCTTTGGATCTTTGTAGCATCTCTATTCTTCTAGTATAGTAAAGATTCAAATAGCTATTGTGTATAATGTTTGATGTATCAAGGAACTCATATTCATTGAAAAGTGTCAAGTAAGCTATGTCAATTCTTAGAATAGAAAGCAGAATACCATATTGTTCGTCTCTGTCGTTTTCCCCTTTTAAGAGTTTCAACAGAGCCCTCCGTACAGCCGCCAAGTTATCTGAACTCCTGAGCAATCTTGGTATGATGCTATTTATGTCCAATTTGCTTCTCCGTTCTTTCAGTGTTTCACTGCCTGTCATTGGTTTTGCCACTTTTGACGTACACCTGTCCCTCTCCCAAGAAAATCTGTTCTGCAACCCGGTCATCGCCAAGAGAAGAATGGTGCTTGTAGCAATCTCTTGACAGCTAGTGTCTCGGCTTCCTCACCCTCAAATGTCACGAAGCACGAAAAAAGAGGGCCATTTCAATTTCACTCGCTCTCCAACATTGTGAGGCTGGCCTTGAGTCATAAGCGGGTCGTTCTATCCCGTGTTCTTCAAGAAGTTGTTGACGTTCGTGTATCAAATTCAGAAATGCGAAATACCCATTCCACATCGACTGGGGGTCAGTGTCATCAATAGGTGGAATCTCTCCGAATGTGTTTCGGATGCGGCTATCGAGGGCTCCATAGGTCGAAGGGCGACAAAACCGCAATAGCTTCGAGGCATATGTAAGACCGAAGCCTAGAAATGCCAGGGCAGCGTCAAATGCTCGCCGTGGATCGTCCAAATTATCAACCACGTGTGCAATGAGCCTTTGGTAGTCGTGAATATTTCTCAGGCCTCTCAAGAACCTGTCGAGGATTCCGTGCTGGTTGCCTCCCCATAGAATCATCTCAATGACTAGACGTATGTCCAGCATACTGTCAAGCTTTATTGCCAATTCGAAGCGACCTTCAAGATCAACGATCCAAGGAAATCCATTCTGGAAGCTATCGGGAGCGTAGCCGAATGCAGCGTGATGAAAGTTCCATTCATAGCTGGCAAAAAGTGAGGGAAGGTCACGTAGTGGTGGAAAGTCTGCCATAACCTCCTCTGGCTCTTCGTCACGAATCTGCTCGTGCAAGGTGTCCTCCGCTTCTATGTTAACAACGGGTTCTCCAACAACCAACCTTATGCCTTTACAATGCCTATCACTATCAGGACAGATCAAACCTTCATTTACGGTGAAACGCCCAGTTGCGACAAGAGCGTCGATTACGCTATTCACAGCCTGTGCGGCATCTCTCCGGTCAGTGTAATTTTTTCGTAACCAATAATCCAGAGATTGGGGTTTCCGATGATCAGCAAAGGTACAATGGATCTGTCCCTGGATGATGTAGTCTCGTCCAGTCTGGCGAATGTGCTCGATAAGCTCGTTCTCGTCAAAACTGGCCCCTGGACCACCATGTGGCAGTCTGATCATATTTTCCCTCTCTGGATACTGGGGTCCGTGGTTGTAAGTATGGTGGAAGTCTTGATGAGATAATCCTTTTTTTAATTATATCATCATAATTTGTTTTGAAAAGGGTCATAAATTGCCTGTACTTACCACTGGTTACAAAGCTAGTCAATACTGTTCAGCAATTGAGGCGGCTCGCACACTCTTGCCAGTTGGTATAGCCTGCCAATATCTTAGACTGTCAGATCAGACAGTCTAAGATCCCATCTGGATCGCTAATCATAAGGGTTGTTAGCCTACTAAGCCTAGTGCAATGAGTGTTAAGAATCACCAATCCCTTTTTCGTATCCGATGGTCCATCAGAATCGCGAAGATAAAAGACGGACCCCGTAAGTGTTGAACAGGAATTGTATTCTTCAGTGGTAGAAACTTGCTTGCTTGTTCAACATGGGATTTGGGGATTTGCTGATTTGTTCGGTCGGGAATGACGTGTCTGCCAGAAACGATATAAGTGAACTCCCCCCCCCCCGTATTTGAACGACTCTTTCGCCAGTTCTTGCTTGAATTCGCGCCCAAATGGCATCAACTGGGATCCTAGTTTCACTCGCTTGCCAACCTCGTAA